>JANNWE010000364.1:0-2578 GCA_031414675.1 Cytophagaceae bacterium | reverse complement strand
AAAATATCTTCTAGATCCGTTGAATTTCTACGAGTTTTAGCATCAAAATTTATACCTCCAGTTTTAAAGCCACCATTCTCCAAAATAATGAGCATAGCCTCTGTTAATTCAAATACATCTAATGGAAACTGATCGGTGTCCCAGCCATTCTGATAATCTCCTCTATTGGCATCAATTGAAGCTAACATTCCGGCATCTGCCGCCATTTGTAATTCATGAGCAAAAGTGTGTCCTGCCAAAGTAGCATGATTTACTTCTATATTTAAACCAAAATCTTTGTCTAAACCTTGTGCTTTTAAAAATCCAATTACTGTTTGAGCATCAAAATCATATTGATGTTTCGAAGGCTCAGCAGGCTTAGGTTCTATATAAAAAGTACCATTGAATCCATTTCTTCTACCATAATCTCTGGCAGTTCTTAAAAATTGACCCATATGGTCTAGTTCTTTTTTAGTTTTTGTATTAAGCAATGACATATATCCTTCTCGTCCTCCCCAGAAAGTATACCCTTCTCCTCCCAAAGCAATGGTTGCGTCAATACAATTTTTGACTTGTAAACCAGCGTGAGCTACAACTTCAAAATTTGGATTTGTCGATGCCCCATTCATATACCTTGGATTAGAAAACAAGTTGGCAGTGCCCCAAAGTAATTTTGCACCACTCGCTTTCTGCTTTGCATCTGCATATGCCACTATTTTACTTAAATTACTTTCATATTCAGCTAAAGAGCTTCCTTCTGGCGACATATCAACATCATGAAAACACCAATAATCAGTTCCTAATTTAGTAAAAAACTCAAAGGCGGCGTCCATTTTATCGTGAGCAGCTTGTAATGCATTCGTATTTTTGTCCCAAGGGAAAACTTTGGTTCCTGGGCCAAATGGATCTCCTCCTGTGCCACAGAACGTATGCCAATAAGATACTGCAAAACGTAAATGTTCTCGCATAGTTTTGCCAGCTACTACTCGGTTTTCATCATAGAATTTAAAAGCCATTGGATTGTCTGATTCTCGACCCTCAAATGGTATTGCATTTTTTATAAATGGGAAATACTCTTTATCACCAAGCGTAATTTTCAAATTAGACATTTTGTTTTTTTATTTAAGTTTTAAAATTCTTAATAAGTGTCAAATTTACATTTAAAACAAATTGGTTCAAAACATTTTGAAAAAATTATTAATTTATCGGCATAAAAGCCAATTAATTTATCAACCAATTTTTAGAATGGAGTTATATTTAAGATTAATTTTGGAAAAAATAACCCTTTCAAATGAATCGATTCGACCGTCTTGCTTCAATTCTGATTCAATTGCAATCTAAAAAGATTGTGAAGGCACAAGAAATAGCGGATAGATTTGAGATTAGCTTGCGAACGGTATACAGAGATGTACGATCACTGGAAATTGCGGGAATACCGATTATAAGCGAAGCTGGTATTGGATATTCCTTACAAAAAGAATATAGACTGCCTCCTGTGCATTTTACAAGCCAAGAAGGATTAGCCTTTGTAACGGCAGAAAAATTAGTTTCAAAATTAACAGACCAAAACACTTTAAAAAGCTATCAATCTGCACTTTATAAAATAAAAGCTACTTTAGGTCAGAAAGAAAAAGAATATATAAATGATGCGGAAATAGTGATTGGCTCTATTCAAAATGCTAATATTCAAATAAAACCCCAACTATTTCTTCAAGAAATTCTGCAAAGCATTTTATCAAAAAATGTTATCCAGCTAAACTATTCCAATTTTAATAACTTTGACCCATCAGAAAGAGAGATAGAACCCATTGGCATTTATAGCCAAGCTAACTTTTGGTATTTGGTAGCGTTTTGTAGATTAAGAGATGATTTCAGAGTTTTTAGAACAGATAGAATAACAAAAATAGAAATTTTAAACCAAAAATTTAGAACTATACATCCAAACCTCAACAACTTTTTGAATAAAACTTCCTCAGATAAAGAACTTTCAAAAGTTATAATTAAAATTGACAAAAGAGCCTATAAATTTCTTGGCGACCAACCCTATTACATGGGATTTGTGGCACAAAAAGACCTTGAAAATCAGATTGAAATGACTTTTCTTTCGCCATCATTACAAAACTTCTCTCATTGGTTTTTACTATTAGGAAGCGAAGCGGATATTATTGAGCCAGATATTTTGAAAATAATGGTATTAGAAAAATTGGACAACATAAAAAATCGAGTGAATGGAAACCCCGATTCTAAATAAAAAAGTTAAAGTTCAAAAATTTCCTGGAAAAGGAGGTTGGACCTATATAGTTTTAGATTATCAACCAAAAGAAGAACAAAATAAACTTTGGGTAAAAGTTAGAGGAACAGTAAATGAATTTAAAATAGAACATTACAAAATTGCTTCCATGAAAAATGGCAAATATTTGCTTCCGTTAAAATTAGAACTTAGAAAAAAAACGAAAATTAAAGAAGGCGATCTAGTGGAGGTATGTTTATATTTAGACAACAGTGATTTACTTGTTCCCGAAGAAATATCTGATTGCTTAGAAGACTTTCCCAATGCATTAGCTTTTTTTAATTCAATCTCTGAAAGCAACAGAAAATA
>JANNWE010000363.1:0-2181 GCA_031414675.1 Cytophagaceae bacterium | reverse complement strand
CGACGGCAAGGCATTTGTCTGCATAAAACAACGCTGAATCCCTGTTTACTTCATTGTAGTAAGAAAGTAATTCAACGTAAATGTCATTCCGTGCGGAGTCGGTTGTTGCTATTTTTAAGGCTTGCTTCAAGCTATCAGGTTTTGTTTTTTGGGCAAAGCCAAGGGTGCTTGTGAGGGCGAGAAAGAGGGTGAGAGTTAGTTTTTTCATGGGTTATTAAATAAAATTATTCCAAGATTTTACAGCAATTCCGTTACTTCTATTTTGTGATTGATTTCCACCATAAATCACTACTTTTTCAATTTCCTTTGTATTTAATGCCGAAAAGTAATTGAGACCTTTAAAGAAATCGTTGTTAATGGTTTCGCCTGATTTTAGTTCTATGGCGGTTAGTTTTTCAGCATTTTCAGCAATAACATCCACTTCGTTGCCTGTTTTATCTCGCCAATAGAATAAATTGTCGCTTTCACCAATATTGAACCTGTTTTTGAGCAACTCACTTACCATTAGGTTTTCAAACAAAGCACCTTTGGCGGCATGGATGGCTATTTGGTCTGCACTTTTGATGCCCAACAACGAACACGCCACGCCCGTATCATAAAAATACAGTTTAGGGGTTTTCGTGATGCGTTTGTTAAAATTGTTATAATAAGGTTTCAGAAGGTAAATGATATAGCTACTTTGTAAAATACCAAGCCAGGAAGCCACCGTTTTTTGGTCAATGCCACAATCATTTGCTAGCGAAGCCATATTCAATATTTGTCCTGTTCGGCCAGCACACAAACGCAACAGCTTAGTAAAGAGCGATAAATTCGTAATGTTTTTGAGTTGTCGTACATCTCTTTCAACATAGGTGCTGATATAATTTGGAAACCAGTCAGCAGGGCTTATCCCTTCTGAAATCACTTCTGGATACCCACCACTGTGTATATGCTCATAGTAATCAGTTTTGAGAAATTTACTTGTTTTCAATTCTTCTAAAGACAAAGGCAACAATTGTAAGTAAGCAATCCTTCCAGCAAGTGTTTGGGTAATATTTTCCTGCAAAAGAAAATTATTTGAGCCTGTCAGAATGAATAGGCCTTTTTGTTTCGTTTCATCGAGTATTTGTTGGAGGTACGAAAACAAATGCGGCACTTTCTGGATTTCGTCGAGAATAGCACCGTTTTTAGTATTGAATTGCGATAAAAACCCTCTAGGGTCGCTTGTGGCAAAGTCCAAGAAATCGGGATTTTCTAAGGATATATAAGGTTTATCAGGGAAAACTGTTCGACATAACGTTGTTTTACCACTTTGGCGAGGACCCACTACCGCCACACTTCTGAAGGTTTTTGATAAATCAATGAGTCTTTTAATCGCAATTCTATTTATCATATTCAATTTTAATTTGGACAAATATAGAATTAAATTCCGCATTTGTCCAAAACTTAAATTTATTTTGGTAATTTTATAGTAAACCTTGTCCCTTCACTTTCAACACTCTCCACCTCAATCGTCCCACCATGCCCTTTTGTCACGATATCATAGGCCAGAGAAAGCCCTAAACCAGTGCCTTGCCCAGTGGGTTTGGTTGTGAAAAAAGGTTGGAAGATTTTGGCTTTTACATCTTCAGAAATGCCAGTGCCGTTGTCTTTTATAGCTATTAGCAATTGGCTATTAGCTTT
This sequence comes from Cytophagaceae bacterium, assembly GCA_031414675.1. Taxonomy (GTDB): domain Bacteria; phylum Bacteroidota; class Bacteroidia; order Cytophagales; family Spirosomataceae; genus Leadbetterella. The sequence goes on along the minus strand of JANNWE010000363.1, from coordinate 519 downwards.
TAGCTGGGTGCTTACTGTTACTTTTGGCACATAGCCAACTTCTCCTTTTTTGCTTCGTTCATTTACTGCCCAAAAAGCATTATTTATCAAATTCAATAACACCCGCCCCATATCTTGTGGGATTACTTCTATTTTGGGGAGGTTTTCTTCTGCAATTAGCTCAAAGTCAGCATTGAACGAATTGTCCTTGGCTCTTAAACCATGATAAGCAAGACGCAAATATTCATCTGTCAGTTTATTAATATCAGTTGGTTCTTTTTTGCCGCTGCTACTACTGGAATGTTGCAGCATTCCTTTTACAATATCTCCAGCTCGTTTTCCATGGTGATTTATTTTTTGTTCATTTTCTTTGATGTCATTCAAAAGATCATCTTCATTTTTAAAATCACGGACTTCTTTCTTCCTTTCTTCTCTTAATTCATCAATCAATTCTGTATTTACTTCCGAGAAATTATTGACAAAATTCAAGGGGTTCTGTATTTCATGGGCAATGCCTGCGGTGAGTTCACCGAGGCTGGC
>JANNWE010000362.1:0-2481 GCA_031414675.1 Cytophagaceae bacterium | reverse complement strand
AGAACAATTTACATTAACGATTTAGGCTTAAGTGCTAGAGTAAGAAAAGTTGAAAATGATGAAAAGACCCAAATGATTGTTGCTGGACAGCAAGGAGTTATTGATTTTTTTGGTAGGTAGTTTTAGTATGGTATTTTCTAGAATAATTTCATATTTGAAATTTAAAATATAGCTTAGTGAAAAATTTGTTTTGAAATTTTGTAAAATGAAGTGGGAATTGATAGCTTATTGAAATCTTTAAACCAATTGTCTGTTTTGAGTTTCGCAGCCCAAGAGGCTATTGGGGCTTGCTTCATTCCCTATTATTACAAAAAAAGAGAAATAATTTCTGAGCCGGGTACCATTTCTAACAAGATATTATTTATTACAAAAGGTGCGGTTAGAGAATTTTTCTTTCAAGATGATAAAGAAAAAGTAACCTCGTGGTTTGGGTTTGAAGGGGACTTGGCAGTTTCTATAGCAAGTTTTTTGAATCAAGAAAATAGCCATTCTGGTTTTGAAGCCTTAGAGGATGTAGCATGCTACGGAATTTCAAGAAATGATTTATACCGATTATACGATGAATTTCACGAGATCGAACGTTTAGGTAGAATTTTAGCTGAAAAATATTTAATGAAAATTGAATCTTTTCATAATGAGTCTAAATATAATTCGGCGATCGAAAGATATGAAATATTAATTTCTGAACGCCCAGAGATTGTTCAAAGAGTATCTTCGAAGCACATTGCCACATTTTTGGGCGTATCTACAGAAACATTGAGTCGAATTAGAGGAAAGAAATTATAGTTTTATTGACTTTTGTCACTATTTTTTTCGATCCGTTTGGTCTACTTTTGTAAAAATTAAACCCTATTTATATGAAAACATTTCCAATTTTCTATTGCTTAGTTTTATCCTTCTTTTTTATTGCTTGTAATTCTTCAGAAAAAACGTTTAGTAAGTTGGATGTAAAAGCTCTCAAAAAGGCATCAGAAGAAGAAATTGAGGCATTAATCACCCAATTTATTGAGGCTAAAGAAGGACAGGTGATAAACATTCCAGCTGGGTTCTATGAGTTAAGTACGCAATTAGTTTTAGACAATGTCAACAACATCACTATTAAAGGTGCTGGCATGTTTAATACGGTGCTTTCATTTAAAAATCAAACTACGGGTGGCGAGGGAATGAAAATAGCCGGGAACAAAGTGGTTTTGGAAGATTTTACTGTTATGGATGCCCCAGGAGATGATATAAAGACACAAAAGTGTGATGGTTTAATATTCAGGAACATAAACACCACATGGTCTAACGCTGATTTGTCTAAAAGTGGAACGTATGGTATTTATCCGGTTCAATGCAAAAATGTATTGATAGAAAAATGTGAGGTTTCTCACTCAAGGGATGCAGGTATTTATGTGGGTCAATCTGAAAATATTATTGTAAGAGACAATTATGTTTTTGAAAATGTAGCAGGCATAGAAATAGAAAATTCCGACAATGCCGAGGTGTACAACAACAAAACGATTAATAACACTAGCGGCATTTTAGTTTTTAATTTGCCAGGATTACCTAAAGCCGCTGGAAGCAATACGAAAGTTTATAAAAATTTAATAAAAGATAATAATCACGACAATTTTGCACAAGGTGTGGCCTCAGAAAATGGAAATCCAATTACAATGATTCCTCCAGGAAGTGGAGTAATTATTATGGCAGGCAAAAATGTGGAAGTTTTTGATAATCAAATTATTAATCACAAGACTACGGGAGTTGCTATATTGAATTATCAAATTACAGAATTAAAAGTGCCAAATCATCCTGGTTGGTCTCCTTATTCTAGCGATATTTATTTTCATAATAACACGTATGAACGAAACATGGCTGTGCCAGATATGACTAAAGATTTTGGGAAGCTTGTTGCAGCTAAATGTATGAAGCCTCAAGACTTTATTTATGATGGAATTATTGATGAAAAAGTAGGAAAAGATGTTACTAAGAATCCAATGAATATTTGTGTAGACGAAAAAATGGCTGATTTTAGATTTTCTCGTTTTATCATTCCTGCCAAAGGAGGGATTATGAGTATATCGGTTGCTAAAGACTATGCAAATTTTAAATCATGTAAAGTAATAGTAAAAACTGACGTTAGCAAAGTAATTTAAACAATAACATGACTTCAAATTCAAAGTTTTTTAATCTTTTTCTCCTATTTGCAGCTCTTTGTGTTTCTTGCATGCAATTTAATTCTAAAAAACACCCCAAGGATATTGACTTCTCTAAATTGCCATTTAAGAAACTTTCTGAATATGGTCTTTTTAAAGGTGAAATAGCAGATTTGATTGAAAACGAAGACGTTTTGCCTTATGAGCCTATTTCCACTTTATTTACAGATTATGCATTTAAAAAGCGTTTGGTTTGGATGCCCAAAGGAAGTTCTGCAAATTTTGATTATAACAAGCCAGATCAAGCTTTGGATTTACCCGAACATTCAATTTTAGTTAAAAA
>JANNWE010000361.1:0-9294 GCA_031414675.1 Cytophagaceae bacterium | reverse complement strand
TTTATCGTTTTCCATATTGTACAATTGCATATTCGTATTTCCGGAATGCAAATTGGTTCTAATAGCTTTCCATTTTCCCATTCTAAGGGCTTGTTGGCCGCCAGATTCTGGAAACTCCCAATATAAATAATCATGCTGTTTTTGTTTTTCTCCTAACAATGTTGGTAAATAACTAATGCCATCATTTTTAGGTATGTGTATTTTTAAAAGATCCCCTATGGTGCTCATAAAGTCATAAAAAGAACTAATATGATCACTCTTAGTTTTTTCCTTAATAACTTCTGGCCATGAAACTATCATCGGAACTCGAATACCCCCTTCATAAACAAAGCCTTTTCCCCTTCCGAACTGCTCTTGGAAAGGACCTCCAGACTTAAAAAATTCAGGTTGGGCACCTCCAGCATAAGATGGGCCATTATCGCTTGAAAAGATAATTAAGGTGTTTTTATATTGCCCATTTTCCTTTAGTTTTTTCACAATATCACCCAGCTGTTCATCAAGGTAAGAAATCATAGCGGCATAAGTGGCTCTGGGTGTCCTATTTGGGTAATAAGGGTTAGATTTTCCTCCTACATAGGGTTCTTCTTTTCCGAACTTTTTCTGATAATATTCCACCCATTTTTTTGGAGCTTGAAGGGGCACATGGGGCAGTGGACTTGCATATAATAGAAAAAAAGGTTGTTTTTTTTGCTCATTTAAAAACTTCAATGCCTCAGAATGCATCTTTTCCGGAGCATAATCATTCAAATTAAATTCGCTGTAACTTTCAGGATTATTTGGATCAGCTTTTGGACTTAAAATTTGATGAGTATTGACAAATTTATTATTCAAAATTACTTTTTGTTCGTTTTTCCAAAGATGAGTGGGGTAAAGGGTATGAGCCTGTCTTTGGCAATTGTATCCATAGAAAAAGTCAAAACCTTGTTTGTTTGGAGTGCTCTCTGATTCGGGTGCTCCTAAACCCCATTTCCCAATTATTGCAGTGGAATAACCTGCCTTTTTTAAAAGTTCAGCAACTGTTACAATACTATCCGGAAGCGGTCTTTGACCTTCCAGTTTGGGATTTTCATTCATTGCTTGTAAACTCCAAACATCACCACGACTAGCCCATTCATCATTGCCTCTTATGTAGGAATGTCCCGTATGTTGGCCTGTAAGCAAAGTACAGCGTGCTGGTGCACAAACTGGAGCTCCAGAATAATGCTGATTAAAAACCATACCGCTTTTAGCAAGTGCGTCAATATTAGGAGTTTCAATTAAATTTTGACCATTAAAACCAACTTCGCCATAGCCCAAATCGTCGGCTAAAATATATATAATATTAGGTTTTGCTTTCTTTTCTGAAAAAGAAATCAAAAAAAATAAAAGGGGAAGAACAAGGATAGCTTTCTGTTTCAATTTATTTCAATTAATTGTAAATAAAAATAAATTTAAATAAAATTATTTAAGGATAAAGGAAAAATGGTAGTATAATTTAAAATCCTGAAACTGATAAACAAATTGGATTTTAATCAATTTCTAAGATTACATCTTCAGTAAGAGGATGTGAAACACACGTCAATACAAAACCTTCTTTTATTTCTTTTTGAGTAAGCCCTTCTTCTTCGTCCATCTTAATTTTTCCAGAGGTACATTTGCCCATACAGGCAGTACACATGCCAGCCTGGCAAGAGTAAGGAAGGTCAATATCTTGTTCTAAAGCAGCTTCTAATATAGTTTGATGTGGGTGAACTTCAAATTCAAATGAACTTCCATCATAATTTACTTTAACTTTTTGTGTTTTTAATTCAATATGTTTTTCATCATCGAGTTCTTCAAAAACTGCAGGCGCATTAAACTTTTCAATATGAAAGCGTTCTTTGGGAATTTCATATAATTCAGCAATTTTCTTAATTTCATTCATCATATCTACAGGGCCACATACGTAAAATAAATCTTTTTTGAAATCTAAGTACCACTCTTTAAAAATTAGGGTTGCATTTCCTTGATTTATTCTGCCTTTTTGGCCTACCCAATATTCGTTGGGCTGGCTTAATATATGTATAATTTCAAATCGGCCCTTAAAGCTTTGGCTAAGATCTTCTAGAGATTTCTTAAATATTATGGATTCTTCAGACCTGTTTCCATAAAGTAAAAATACTTTAGTATTTACTTCAGATTTCAAAGCAGATTTAGCTATTGAAATCAATGGAGTGATTCCGCTTCCCCCACCTATTAAAACTATATTTCTCTGGGCATTTTCAGATGGGTCAAAAAAGAACGATCCCATAGGCTCTATTACTTCTAGAAAGTCCCCTTTTTTTACTTTATCATTTAGATAGTTAGAAACTACTCCGTTTTTTACTCTTTTTACGGTTACACCAACAGCTGTATCAGAATGAGGTGAACTAGACATGGAATAGCTTCTTTTTATTTTTTTTCCATGTTCATCAGGAATGGTAATAGTTATAAATTGTCCAGCTTTATATTTTATTTGTTCGCTAATTGGGTGCCAAAATTGAATGGTAATAGCATCTTCGGTTTCTTGGATAATGTCTTTTACTTGTAAGAAATAGGACTTCATGTTTTTTTGGATCAAATTTTAAGTTTTTGTAAAATTAATTCTTCATAATTAGTGTAGTTTTTCTAATAATTCTTCTATGTGAGAAGAAGGAGAAAACGCGAATATGATCTCTTTTTTTGGAATATATTCTTCATCTTCCAAACCCAGTTCTTCGTCGGGTTCCATCCATTTCCAATCTTCACAAGAAGCATCTAAAAGATCTAAAAGGGTTAAAATTTTGCTTTCATTTCTTTCATTCAATAAAAAATTCTGTGAATTATTTATATAAATAGCCAATTTTTCATCTTCAATCCAAGACAAATCATTTATTAACTCATCAAATGAATCGAGATTAAATCCAAAATAATCTGGGAAATGAAGTTTTTTGGCAATTTCCTCATAAAAATCCCTCAAAGACTTTAAATTATTGCCATTAATTTCAATTATCACAAAATCTGGAGAAATATCGCTTTTGTCTAGTATTGCAAGGTTTTCCATTGGTATTTATCGTATTTTTTTAAAAGATTTATAATGATCGTCAGAATAATAAGCATTGCCAAAGTTATTTGTAATTAGCCTCTGAGGGCCCCTATTCTTTCCTTTCACTTTAGGATTTACATCCCATTCTTTATAAACTATTATTTTGTTTTGTTCTGAAGTTTTAGGTAATAAACCTTCTAAATTTTTAAATTTTCGTCCTCCTACATAACCATTAGGGGGGCTTTGATGTTCATTAATATATTTTAAAATCTCAAAAACTTTAACAGGAATTTCAATTTCCCCTGTTTTTTTATTTTTTATTTGATTATTTACAAAATCTTTATTTGAATTTACACCGTTTTCAGAACTATAAATTATTTTATTTTCTTTTTCCTGAACAAATTCTTTTTTTTGGAAAATTTGGTCTTTAATGAACATTCCAAAGGCTATTCCAACAAACAAGGTTAAAATAGGAAAAACTATCTTTTTAAACACTAAATATTTTAATTTAAGTAAATCTAATTATGAAATAATTTTTGAAATACAAAATTATGTTAATTTTGTAAGAATTTTAGTTTGATAACAAAGATTTAACCTTAGAAGCCTATAAATGTATGGAAATATAATATTTTAGTGTGTTATGGTAGCTTTGGTAACGGGTATAAGTGGGTTAGTAGGATCTGCAATAGCAAGAAATTTTCTTCAAAAAGGTTTCATTGTCAAGGCTTTGGTACGTGAAAATTCAAACTTAAGTTTAATAAAAGATATTGTTTCTAGTATCATGATCATAGAAGGAGACATTTTGGATATTCTCTCTTTAGAAAATGCTATGGAAGATGTGGATTATGTAGTTCATTCAGCCGCTATTGTGTCATTTTCCCCAAGCGATAGGACTAATATGGAGAAAGTAAATGTTGAAGGAACAGCTAATGTTGTGAATGTTTGTCTAAGTAAAAAAGTAAAAAAACTCTGTTTTATAAGTTCAATTTCAGCCCTTGGGCGTCCTTCGAAAATGGAGGATATTTTTAATTTAGAAGTAAAAATTGACGAAAAACAAAAATGGGTTGATTCTGATTTGAATTCTTATTATGCAAAGACTAAATATTTGGCAGAAGCCGAGATCTGGCGTGGTGAGGCAGAAGGATTAAAAATTGTAATAGTAAACCCTACTATAGTTTTAGGTGAAGGTGATTGGTTTAAAAGTAGTACCAAGATTTTTAAATATGTGTATGATCAGAAACCATTTTATACTAATGGGTACTTAAATTATGTTGACGTGGTGGATTTAGCAGAAATAGTTGAAAAATTAACAGTTTCTGAAATTTCAGGTGAAAGATTTGCTGTTACAGCAGGTTTAGTACCGTACAAAGAATTTTTTGAAAGAATAGCAAAAAAAATCAATAAGAAACCTCCTTACTTTTTAGTAAAACCATGGTTAATGACAATTGTTTGGAGGTTCGAATCATTGAAATCTTGGCTTTTTGGTTCTATTCCCCTCATAACAAAAGAAACCGCAAAAACCTCTTCAATGAAAATTCTTTACAGCAATAAGAAAATTTCAGATACGCTGAATTATAGATTTAAAGATTTGGATCAAACATTAGAAAGAGTTTGTGGTTATTTGTTGAAATTTGATGCTTAGCCTAAATTTCAAATCGATTTTTTCATTTATTTTGAAATAAAGAGATTTTTATTTTTTTTCAAAAAGACTTTCATTTAACTTTATTATTAGAAGTGAATTATTACATCAAAAATCCTTTGCCGCATGAATCAAGAATACAACGATCAGTTTGATGAATTTAATGAGGCTACTTTGGCAGATGCGGCTAAGAGGTTTGAAAGTATGATCTCAAAAAAAGAATCTCCTTACTTTAATGAAGAAATGTTTGAGTCATTAGCTGAGTATTATCTACTAAAAGGAAAATTTGAATTAGCTATCAAAGCCTGTAATTATGGCTTACGTCATTATCCACATTCTTTAGATTTGATTTTAAATAAAGTGCAATTGCTCATTAATAAATTTGATTTAGAAGAAGCAACAGATTTATTGGATCAAGCTAGTATCTATCATCCCTCAGATACAGAAATAGAGTATTTTAGAGCTGTAATTTGCATGTATTCCGGTGAAAATGAAAAAGCTATTGAAATCTTTAGAGATATTTTATTAATTGCTCAGGAGAAAGAAAACATTTATTTTCAAATGGGAATGGCTTTATTAAATATTGGAAGTTTAGATCAAAGTATAGAGGCTTTTAAGAATGCCATAGATTGCGATACTAAAAACGAAATGGTTTACAATGAACTCGTGTATGCTTTCGAAGTTCAAAGTAAAGAAGAACTAGGGATAGCCTATTTCAATGAACTTATAGATAAGGATCCGTATAACATGCTTGCTTGGTATTCCGTGGGTCTTTGTTACTCAAATTTAGATTTGTTTGAAAAAGCAGAGGGGGCTTTTGAATATGCAATAGCCATTTCAGATGATTTTTCTACAGGCTGGTATAATTTAGGTTTAAGCCAGATGAACTTGGAAAAATTTGGACCCGCCAAAGAATCATTTGAAAACACATTACGACTAGAGGAGCCCACGGCAGATGTTTTAACTCATCTTGGAGCGGCCCATGAGAAGTTGGAAGAGTATGTTGATGCATTTAAGCATTATAAAAGTGCATCAGTAGTTGACGAATTTTGGGATGATGCTTGGTTTGGGATGTCTTCGGTTTTATATGAGCAAGAGAAATTTATTGAGTCTATTCATTATGTCAAGAAAGCCATAAAGTTAAATGAAATAAATGCAGATTATTGGTTGCTTTTAGGAGACAATGAATCTAAGTTAGGAAATATTATTTCAGCATCAGAATCTTATCAAAAAGCTGCAGAATTAGACCCTGCCAATTCAGATATTTGGCTAAATTGGTCGCTATTATATTTCGATAATGAAAAATATCATAGAGCCTTTGAAATCGTTTATGAAGGCATTGAAGAAATACCGGAGGACGCCGATTTATATTTTAGGGCCACTGTTTATTTATTGTATGAAAGTAATTTTAATGAAGCTTATAAATATCTCCAAGAAGGTTTGATTCTAGATTATGAAAAGCATGTTCAGCTCTATGATTTTTTTAGTAATTTAGATACATTAAAAGCTTTGCAAAGAATAATCGACCAGTTTAGGAAATAAAGTTTAGCAAGTTTTTCCAATTTAAAATAGATATTCTTTTATCCTTCTTATTTCTTCATTTGAAGTGTATTGTTGCTGCAAAGCAAATTTGATATTTTGTTTGAGGTGTGATTCTTGAATATTTTAATACACTAATATATTTTTATCGGTTGAGACTTTGAGAACTTTTTTTATAATTATCCTAATTTATACTAAAAACAACTTAAATTCTGAGGGCTTAAATGAATATTATGCCTTTTGGAAGAATTATTATGATACTTCTTTATGTTTTCACCATACCAATGAAAAATGGATAATTTAGAATGATTTTTAAATCAAATATAATTATATCCAAAACTTTTACTAATTGATTTTATTTTTTGAAAAAATATTTCTACCTTTGCACTCCCTTTTTAGGGAAGTATATAATATTTTATTAATTTTTAACAGTTTACAATGCCTACTATACAGCAGTTAGTAAGAAAAGGAAGAGAGACACTCAATTACAAGTCGAAATCTCCGGCATTGGATTCTTGCCCTCAGCGTCGTGGGGTGTGCACAAGAGTTTATACTACAACGCCAAAGAAGCCAAATTCTGCTTTGCGTAAAGTAGCTCGTGTTCGTCTTACAAATCAAAAAGAGGTGAATGCATACATTCCTGGTGAAGGTCACAACTTACAAGAGCACTCTATCGTATTGATAAGAGGTGGTCGTGTTAAAGATCTACCAGGTGTACGTTATCACATCGTTCGTGGGGCATTAGATACCGCCGGTGTAAACAACCGTAAACAGAGTCGTTCGAAGTATGGAGCTAAGCGTCCTAAGCCAGGCCAAGTAGCAGCAGCTCCAACAAAAGGTAAGAAAAAATAACAAGAAAATCTTTTATAACGTTTTAAATTTAGTTTTTACCAAGTTTATACGTTAGCAATAAGGGAAGTAATGTTCAGGTATTACCGAATGTGAATTAGTTTAAATCATTAAACGAAACCTTCTTAAAAAAATTAAGAAATGAGAAAAGCAAAACCAAAAAAGCGTTACGTGTTACCAGATCCTAAATTTAGGGATGTAACTGTAACAAAATTTGTTAACAACATGATGTTTGATGGTAAAAAATCACTGTCATACAGTATTTTTTATGGAGCATTAGAGATTGTTGAAAAGAAAACAAACGAAAATGGTTTAGAGATTTGGAAAAAAGCTCTAAACAATGTTATGCCATCAGTGGAAGTTAAAAGTCGTAGAGTAGGAGGAGCAACGTTCCAAGTACCTATGGAGGTAAGAGCTGAGCGTAAACAATCTTTGGGTATGAAATGGATGATTAACTATGCTCGTAAGCGTGGTGAAAAAACCATTACTGAGCGTCTTGCTGGTGAAATCATCGCTGCTTCAAAAGGCGAGGGGGCATCAGTAAAGAAAAAGGACGACACCCACAGAATGGCTGATGCTAACAAAGCATTCTCGCATTTTAGAATGTAACTATTCTGAAAACCCATTTTCAAAGGCTTGCAATTTACATTGTAAGCCTTTTTGTTTAAATATATTTTTCAAAATTGATCGGAACTATACTTTAAAGGCTAATATTTTCCTTTTTGGTTTTAGATTTTGGAAGTTCAATATTTTGGAGCTTTTCAAATGTACTTAGTTGAACAAATTACTTTTTTATTTATACATTTTATTTGATAGTAATTCAATCGAAAACCTATTTAGGCATGACTTTTGATACTTTTTACTTTAAATTACGATTTTATTGAGTTTCAAAAAATTTCTAAAACATCTTAGTTTTCTACTAATTATTTTAATAGTTGAACAGCATATTCTTGCCCAAGAATTAATGATCAACTGGCAAAAAGCCTATGGAGGGGAAAGAAATGAAATAGCCTATGCAAGTGTGGAAACTACTGACGGCGGTTTTATGATAGTGGGCAGCACAAGTAGTAAAAATTCCTTTGATGTTAAAGATTCCAGAGGGTATGAAGGAGCAGGTGGTATTGATTTTTGGATAATAAAAACCAATTCAACGGGAACCATCGAGTGGTCAAAAACATTTGGAGGAAGCAAAGATGATATTGCCACGAGTATTGTGAAAACAACCAATAACGAGTATTTAATAGTGGGAACCACTCAGTCAACCGACGGAGACGCAAACCCAAGTGGTGTTAATGGTGGTTTGATATTAATTAGACTTAAATTAAACGGAGACATAGTTTCCAAGAGGCTTTTTGTTGGAGGTACTAGGACCAACGAACCCTCTTTTAGTTCGGTAAACGCATTTTCTAAACCTACATTAAAAGTATTAGAAGATGGTAGGATTGTATTAGGAGCAACTAGGTCAATTGGGATTGAGCCCTTTTCTGGTTTGGATTTTTACATTGCCATGTTGACTCCATTTGGAGATACATTATGGGAGAAAACGTATGGTGGAGGTCTGGAAGATTATATGAATGATATTATAATTTGTTCCGATGGTGGATTATTGATGGTTGGTTCCACTTTTTCATCCTCTAGAGATATTTCTGGGGCTGGAAATGGATTTTTAGATATGTTTTTTGTCAAAGCCGATCCTTCTGGAAAAGAATTATGGAAAAAGGGAATTGGTGGGACTGGACTAGATTTGGTTTCTTCTATTTTAGAAATTGGAAACACAAAAGAGTACCTTTTGGTTGGAGAAAGTAACTCAAATAATGGGGCAATTGGGCTAGGATCGGGAGAGAAAGATGGAATAATATTAAGAATTGATAACTCAGGTAATGTTTTAGCTTTAAAACAATTTGGTGGAGTAAATAATGATGGATTTTATCATATTTCACGTGGAAAAGATAATTTATATTATTGTGTAGGAACTAGTGAATCCCCTCAAGGCAATGTTAAAACTAAAGGGCCAAAAACAGATGTTTGGATGATGGTTTTAGAGGAAAAAAACTTAACAGGACAGTATCATAAACTTTTTGGGGGAGCAGATATAGACTTGGCAAGACACGTTACTTTTACTACCAAAGGCGAACTTTTTTTAAGTGCCAGCTCACGTTCTTCAGATTTAGATTTAAATACAAATAGAGGGCAGAGTGATTTTTGGTTAGTTTATCTAGCCTTACCTCCTCCAATTTTATTTGGT
>JANNWE010000360.1:0-2307 GCA_031414675.1 Cytophagaceae bacterium | reverse complement strand
CAATGTGGTGATTTCTGGTGCTTTTAGCATAGCATAGTTTAGTGTCTTTATCTTTGACAATGCATTAGAATTATATTGATTACCACTTTCCATTCCCATCATTTCTCCGTCTCCTTTCTTTTTCAAAGCACCTGTTATTTCCGGATACATTACCACGTTCATATCCATTTGATTGAGCGACATTGCCATTCCCATATCATCCAAATTTCCATCCATTTTCATCATGGAATTCATCATTTTCATGCCTTCAAAATACTTCAATCTAGCCATGGGGGTAATCAATTGCTTGATGCCATCTCCTATAAACATGGACGCTGAATTTGTTTTATCTTCGGTAGTGGCAGTAAATTCATATGCAGTTCCATCAGCTGGAATGGTCACGATGATGTCATAGGTTTCAGATACTGCTATGATCAATCGGTCTACTAATACTGGCTCTACATCGTTGCCGTCGGTGGCCACTACTTGAAACTTTCCCCCTGCATAATTCAACCAAAAATAAGATGATGCCCCTCCGTTTGAGATTCTTAATCTTATTTTATCGCCACCTTTTAGAGGCTTTCCATCAATAGACTTTAGGTCAGACTGGTGTGAGCCATTCATAAAAATACGATCGTAATACACATCACTCACATCCATTGCCAGCATCCTTTTCCATTCGTTTTTTACTTTGGTTTTTAAGTGGCCCGCCTTGGCTGCTTCACTATAACTTTGAACGGCGTTTTTCTTTATAGCAAACCAGTCAGTGGCATTGTGCAGCATTCGATGTATGTTATCGGGATCGTAATCTGTCCATTCGCTGAGTACAATTGGAAGCGTCTGTAAGTCGTCAATACCCTTTCTGAAAGTTTTGTCACCCTCTCTTTTGTTCATTACAAAGTTTCCGTACATACCTATTTGTTCTTGCAAACCGGAGTGGCTATGGTACCAGTGTGTGCCATGCTGGATAATGGGAAAGGTGTATTTGTGCGTGGTATTAGGTTTGATGGGCATTTGTGTCAGATTCGGCACCCCATCTTCTTTATTGGGCAATAATAATCCATGCCAGTGCAAAGAAGTAGATTCCTTCAGCTCATTATGCACGTATATTTCGGCAATATCTCCCTCGGTAAATGTGAGCGTTGGCATCGGTATTTGTCCGTTCACGGCAATGGCTCTTTTTACTTTTCCGGTAAAATTAACCAATGTATCACGAACATAAAGGTCGTAGCGGACTGTTTTTGGTGGATTATTGGACGTTGTTTGTGCATTTGCAGTTATTGTAAATAGCAATAATATGAGGATGTTACTTAATTTCATTTTTTAATCTGTTTCATTAATATGTCGTTTCTACCTGGACAATGTATATCTTCGTTTCTTTATTGTTACTGATATTTAATTTCTAAGGAATATTTCATTTCTATATTTTTCATTTTTTTTTACCCAAATTTAATTCCTACTGAATATTTCTAAGTAATATAATCCCGTCGGGATTTAATATGGGTAAAAATCTAAATTGTCACAATACATTGTGTCCCATCGGGACTTCAGGTCTAGTCATCCCAAAAAGATTCGTTCATGAAATATACTACCTTACTGGACAATCGTTTTTCTTACTATTTATTTCCATTACGGATATTTAATTCCTACGGAATATTTCATTTCTATATTTTTCATTTTCTATTACCGATATTTAATTCTTACGGAATATTTGCTTTCTTATTTCTATTCCCGAAGGCTTCCTACTATTTACTTTTACACCGAAAATTAATTCTAATCGAATTAGGAATTGCATAACAAAATCTCATGGGGATTAAATATCGCTAAAAATACTTTCACTAATAGAGCTTTTGTCTACTTAGAGACTAAGCAGCATTAATCAAAAATGCTCATAAACTTATTCTGGTTCCTTGAAAATATATTTTTCATTATAATTAATTTCAAAATTTTCCAAAATCTCTTTATATTCCTCTAAAAAGGTCTTTTTTGTATGGTGAGCTTCCTGATTTTCAATATATTTTATGACATTTGATAACTGAGATTTACTATACGAAAAGGCTCCAAAACCTTCTTGCCATTCAAATTTTCCCTTTACAAATCCCTGTTTATTTATCCATTTAGATGAAAACTGCTTGACGTCTTTTATTAACTCAGATATGGACTGTGTTGGCCTTAATCCTATTAAAAGGTGTACATGGTCTGGCATTCCATTGATTATCAATAGCTTGTGTTCGTTATTTTGAATAATGCCAGTTATGTACTTATATAATTCATTCTTCCAGCTATTATCAATAAGTCCAAATCGGTTTTTTACTGCAAAAACAAAAT
>JANNWE010000359.1:0-4824 GCA_031414675.1 Cytophagaceae bacterium | reverse complement strand
ACAAAGTTCCTTCATTTAATTGTAAACGCTCTTTAAGTGGGTTTCCAAAAATCATCGCTCCCATATACCCATTTCCAATTGGCAAAGCTTCGCTCCAAAGATTTGCTGGTTTATCAAACCAGAGATTTAATGCTTGTTTTTGAGCAAATGAGTTAATGGAAAGAAATAGGATGCAAATTTTAAATAATTTCATTAAATTATATTTTTTAATGCAGTTCCTTCATCCAAGTTAGTTGTTTCCAATACTTTGGGCCTTCATTCGTTTGATTTGTCCCTAAAGTACTTCTACCGTCTTGGATATATTTTGTTATTAAATCTGTAAGTTCTTTTACTATTTCTGGGTGCTTATCTTGCACATTTATTGTCTCAGAAAAGTCTGTTTCCATATTATAAAGCTGAACTTGCGGCAATAATTTTGTTTCTTCACTATTTTCTTTAGGCAAACTGTTTCCACCTGAATGCGGACACAAAATAAGCTTCCAATTTCCTTTTCTTATAGCAAAAAAGCCAGTAGCAGAATGATGAACAACAGCTTCTCTTTTTGGGAAATTTGAACTTTTGCCAGTAATTTCACTTAAAAAGCTATAACTGTCCTCAGCAATATTATCAGCCAATTGAGTCTTAGTAAGCTCAGCAACAGTCCTGAAAAAATCTGTGGTACTCACCAATTGACTACTTACTTTTCCACTATTAAATTTTCCTCCCCAAGAGACTATAAATGGTACCCGATGGCCCCCTTCGAAAATATCGGTTTTTACACCACGATATTCCATCGATGGTTTATGGCCTTTACTAAGTTGTGCTTTCATATCTGCTGGGTTAGCAAAGCCATTGTCAGAGGCAAAAACGATGATTGTGTTTTCATAAATGCCATTCTTTTTCAAAGTTTCTACCACTTGTTTTACTACATCATCTACCATAAGCACAAAGTCTCCATAAGGCGAAACACCACTTTTCCCAACAAATTTGCCAGTTGGTAAAATTGGAGTGTGCGGTGCGGCTAAAGGGAAATACATGAAAAATGGTTTCTCTTTGTTTGCATTCTGGTTAATAAAAGCTATACCCTTTTCCGCAAATTTGCCCAAAACTTCTTCTGGTTTAAAGTCTGGTGCCACAAGACCAGCTCTAAAAAGCCGAATACCTGTCATTTCAGCTATAGAGTCTTTTGGAATTGCGGTACAAAATCCATTTTCTACGTACGCATATGGAGGCATGTCTAAAGAGGCGGCGATACAAAACGAATAATCAAAACCTCTGGCATTTGGCCCTTCAAGTACTTGTTTTGAGAAATCCACATTTTTATCTCCAGCCTTAATATTGTTCCAGTTCCAGCCCAAATGCCATTTGCCAACTATTCCAGTTGTATAACCGCGTTTTTGTAAAAATGTAGCCACTGTTTCCCTTCTATTATCAAAAAGAGGGGTGCTATACCCTTGTAAAACACCATTTTTTAGAGTTGTTCGCCAGCTATATCTACCTGTCATTATACCGTAACGAGTGGGTGTACATACAGAAGAAGTGGTGTGAGCATCCGTAAATCGAACGCCTGTTTTAGCCAATAGATCTATATTTGGAGTTATAATTTTCCCATTGGGATTGTAAGATGACACGTCCCCAATGCCAAGGTCGTCAGCTAAAATATAAACAATATTTGGTTTTTGCCCAAAACAAAATGTGGCCAAGTTTAAAGACAAAAGGGTAAATATAATATAGTTTTTTTTCATAGGATTATATACATTTTACTAATTTTTACCAATGATTTTGAAATGAAATTAAAATAATATTTTTAGCTTTTCGGTAAGTAAATTGAACAATCAATTCACTTAATAAACACTATAAATATGAAAAATTCATTTCAACAAATTATTTAACAATCAAACTTTTAAAACCGTTTATTTTGTCATAAAAGACAAAATTTCCTAAATACTTACATTAAAAATATGCTAAATTTATGGCTTCAAAATCAAAGTTTTTTCAGAAACAGCCTTTATTTTAGATTTTGTGAAATAAACCGGAAAATAACCACCAGAACCCCAAAGATTAAACAAGTCTCCGTAATGTTTAGAACGGGGATCTCCCGATTGACCAGGACTATTTATTCCTAAGGTTCTATCCCAATTCTCGGTATCAATTATTATTTTGAAAGATGCCCCGTGCATTTGATTCAAATTATTGCTGGTATTATTTACCGTTTCGGCATATCCTCCTCGGGCTATTGGTCCTAGGTTAATTTTTTCTTTAAATGCAGAATCTACTACTAAATCAGAAAGTGGGTGAGTAAGTTTTATATGTTTGTTTTTTTCTTGACCATATTGCCATTTATTCTCATCAAATCCTAATCGAATCCTTAAACTATCAATTGCTAATTTAAAACAGCTTAATAGTAGAGAGTCCCTCGTATGCAATGGATTTGGACCAAAAAAAGAAGGAGGAGTAACTATCCAATCTGTCAATTTTTTAGTAGGTATAGCTTTTAAGTATTTTCTTGCTTTTTCAGGAACTGCCAAAGTATGTACTCCTTTTCCCAATTGCTTCTCCCATTCCACATAAATAGTTGCTATATAAGATTCTGGACTTAAGTCAAAAGAATCCCAATTTTCAAGTTTGCTTTTTAAGCTTAAATATTTACTTTCTTCGAACTTAAGGCTCTTTAAAAGCGGCACTAAAGTCCTGGCTGTTAAAGAAACATAATCACTTTGTATTAAATCAAATTCGGCTAAAGTATGTTTCTTTCCTGATGCCAAAATCTCTTCTATGCGGTTCGCTCTGACCGGATTTGCCCATTTCCAAGTTATCGCATTTCTATAAGGAAAATTTCTAGGTGTCTGATTATTATTTGCGGTTACAATAAAACCTTCTGGAGGATTATGTTTATTTGGTAATCTATCAATTGGTAAATAGCCAGCCCATTCGAAACGACCATCACCTGGAACAGGAACTAATCCAGACCAATTTTTGCGGATCGGAGCAATACCTACTACTTGCCAACCAATTTGACCGTCCTTATCGGCCCAAACCATATTTAAACCTGGAATCCTGCTATAAGTACAAGATTTTTTAAATTCAACCCAACTTTTGGCTTGATTCATTCTTAAACTTGCTAAATAAGGAGCACACCCTACTTCTTGCCATGCGGCTTTAACTGCATATAACTTATTATTTTTACCGTCTTCATACAAGATTGGTCCATGCCTCGTAAATTTAAGTTCAATGATTTTTGTTGGTTGCCCCTTAATCTTAATGGAATCAATTATTATTTTTATATTTTCCCAAACTCCTTTATACTTATATTGATTTGGATTTTGGGGATTGGCTTCATACACATATAAATCTTCAGAATCAGTTTCAAAAATAGTTAAGCCCCATGCTCCGTAATCATTATGTCCTATTGAAACCCCCGGAAGAGTAGGTTCTCCTCCACCAATCACATTCCAGCCAGGGGCATTTAAATGAACCCAATAACGCAAAGAAGGAGTAGATTGAGCCCGATGTGGGTCATTTGCAAACATTGGATAGCCACTTTCAGTTAGTTTGCCTGAAACAGTCCAGTTGTTGGAACCCACAAATTCTTTCTCTGCATCATACCAATCCCTAAAACCATCCAATAACCCTATTTTGTCCTCCTTTTTGGGAAACTTTACAGGAGCTTTAAATGCTTGATAATATTCAAGAATATTGTTGTATAGCGTTTCATTATCTAGAATTTTATCTAAGTTAAGGTTAGGCTCAGAATCCAATTTCTTTGGATGAAACCATGACAATTCACGAACTTTATCTTCTCCTAAAAGTTTTACAAGACGGGCATTATTAATTTCGTCTATCACATTGCCTAATAGACCATTATGACGGCTTATTACTATTTCTGGAGTCCAAAATTGTGGAAGTGTATTTAAAACTTTAAACTCAAAAGGGAGTTCTTCGGGTTTTTGGCGTACTTCGGCTATATAGGCATTTATGCCCGACACAAAAGCCTCAATGATTTGTTTACTTCTTGGATGGTATTGTTCTAATTCGGCATTTAGATTACCTCTAAACTTAAACAATCTAGTGCCAATATCGCGTTTAATTTCACGTTCTCCTAATAGTTCAGACATGGTACCAGTGGCTTGTCTACGCCACATTTCAAACTGAAACAATCTATCAGAAGCGGCAACGTATCCTTGCGTTACAAACAAATCATGCTCATTTTGAGCATAAATGTGCGAAATACCCCACTGGTCTTTCAAAACTTCTACGGGCTGTTTAAGGATTTTAAGTTTGATAGTTTGAGCTATCAACGAGTTGCACATTAATAAAATTAAAAGGACCTTAAGGCTTTTTACCATTAGTTAAAATTTCAAAGATAAAAAATTCAAATCTACTAAAATAAATTTAAAGTTCAATTATTCGTTTTTTAAGTCCATATTGTTACTTTTTATTTATTTAAGCAAGTTTATTAACAAGAAAAACATATTTTGAACAGTACTATTAACCAAACTCCAAAGTTATGTACAAGCAAATCTGTTATTAGATCTCTTATAATTAATATCAACTTATTATTTAACTGATTCAAAACCAAATCTTCTTTTTATTTCATTTAAAAAACAATATCATTCAGCCCCACACCTAAAAGTTTAGTGCAGATTTCATTGAGTTGGATTTCGTTTCCTATAAAGTGAAAGGTTCTTTGTGTATGCTTTATGGATTGGTTTCTTTTTAGAGCTATGGCAGGCGATGAACTTTCTAATTCATAAAACTGTCCCAACTGTGTTCCTGCTTCGTTTTTCCCATCATTGTATGCATTTAAAGCGTCCCCCTTGTAAGGAAATTTCTGTATTTCCCACA
>JANNWE010000358.1:0-6217 GCA_031414675.1 Cytophagaceae bacterium | reverse complement strand
TTGGCATTATTGAAATTAAAGAATTAAAAGCATGGTGTTATGAAAAATTTGGTGCTTTGTACAAAAGCATTCTGAATAAAGTTTTTAGAAAAACAGCGTTAGCCTAATTTTAAAAGACCTTAGAAACAAAATCAAAGGTCTTTTTTTATGAATCAAATTTTAATCTTTGACCAGATTTTTTATTAAAGAATTTTCCTTCATCATAAATAAGTTCGCCTGAAACAAATGTTTTTAAAACTTTTGAGCCGAATTGATGACCTTCAAAAGGAGACCAACCGCATTTATAATAAAGACCATCAACAGTTACTAATTCTTTCTGGTTTAAATCAAAAACGGTTAAATCTGCCCAATATCCTTCTCTAATAAAACCTCTTTTCTCAATTCTAAAACATTCAGCGGGAGCATGAGCCATTTTTTCTACTATTTTTTCTAAACTTATTTTACCTTCTTTAAAAAGTTCTAGCATTATAAGCAATGGATGTTGAATAAGTGGTAAACCTGACGGGGCATTCCAATAATCTTGCGATTTTTCCTCTAATGTATGTGGAGCGTGGTCTGTGGCAATTATATCCAATTTATTATTTAACAAACCGGCTAATAAATTTTCTTTGTGATTGTGCTTTATTGCAGGATTACATTTTATTTTCGAACCTAAAGTTCTATAATCTTCCGCATCAAAATATAAAAAATGGACACACACTTCAGATGTAATTCTCTTTTCCTTTAATTTAAGAATGTTATCAAACAGATCAATCTCTTCAGAACTTGATATGTGTAAAATATGCAGCCTTGTATTGTGCTTTTTTGCTAAATCCACAGCCATAGATGAAGATTTATAACATGCTTCTTCATTTCTGATTAAAGCGTGAATGTCATAAGGAAGAGCTTGATTTTTAAATTTCTCTTTATAATAATTAAGATTAGCTTTTACTGTAGTTTCATCCTCACAATGAGTAGCAATCAAGCCTGGGAAATTGGTAAAAACTTTTTCAAGCGTGCTACGATTATCAACAAGCATATTTCCAGTAGAACTTCCCATAAATAATTTTAGTCCACAAACATTATGAAGGTCCGTTTTCATTACTTCATCATAATTGTCGTTAGAACCTCCCATAAAAAAAGAATAGTTGGTCCATGAATTTTGCTTAGCAATTTCATATTTTTCCTCTAATAACTCAATAGTTAAAGCATTTGGAATAGTATTTGGCATTTCCATATAGGAGGTGACTCCACCCGCAACCGCAGCTTTAGATTCGCTATAAATTGTAGCTTTATGAGTTAGACCTGGCTCTCTAAAATGCACTTGATCATCGATAATTCCTGGCATAATATATTTACCTTGAAGATCAAAAATAGTATCAGAGACTAAATGACTGAGGTTTTCTCCAATTTTTTCAATTAGTCCATTTTTTAGGAATAAATCTTTCTCTTCAATTTTTCCTTCATTAATTATCCTTGCATTGACAATAAGTGTTGTTGACATATTAGTTTATTTTTTTTAATTCCTTTTTTGCAGCTTGAACTACCCACTCATATTCTGAAACTTCCAAACAATTTTTATAAAAAGATTTAGCTTTAACTATTTCATTTTGTTGAGAAAATATACGAGCCATTCCCAAAAAAGCCATTCCATGATACTCTTTCGTATATCTATCATCTCTAAGCAATTTTAATGCTTTTGCATATTGACTTAGGGCTTTCCCTTTATTTTTATAGTAATGTTGCTGTGTGTAGGCATCAAATACAAGATAAGATATAATAGAAACAGCATCTTTTCTTTGAAGTAAACTTTCATTTAATTTTTGTGCGGCTTCGTATTGAGAATTCAACAATAAACATTCAATATTCTTAATTCTAAAAATTATATTGTTAGGATAATTAGAAGAGAGACCCTCTGAATATTGAAGAGCATTTTTAAAATTGGACTCATACTTAATATTAATATTCGTTAAATACAAAGCGGCCTCCGTTCTACTAAAAATAGATAATTTCACAGCATTCTCTAAATCTAATAAGCCTTGCTTTTTATTTCCATTTTCAAAGAACAACACAATGGGCTTTATAATAGGATGGTTTTCGGGGTATTGAACACGATAATAATTATACAATCCAGAGGCAAACATAAATTCTGGGTTATCAATTTTATATTTCTTCCCCTCAATGAAATAATTATAGGCTTTTTTTGCCTCAGTTGCTGCTTCTATATAATTTCTATTATAGTTATGAGTAAGTGCTATAAATCCATGAGCTGCCAGCAAAAAAAATGTAGCTTCTTTATTATACTCAGGAATCTTATATAGAATTTTGGAGGCAGCAATACATTTCTGAAGTTCTTCAATATATTTTTTTAAGGCAATTGGATTCTTATCTATTGGCAAAAATTGCCACTGCAATTGAATAGCAGATAAAAGAAAAGAGACAGGATGTTTAGAATAATCTTTTTTAATTTTAGCAAATGTTTCTTCCGCCTGAACAAATTGATGATTGTAAAGAAAATCTAACCCTTTTATTGTTATGGTTTTAGCCAATTTATCTTCAAGGAATTGGCAATTCCCCGATAGATTAATAAAAAATATAAAAATTAAATAAATATATACCCGCATAAATATAAAAAAGCCCTTCCATTTGAATTGGAAGGGCCAGCAAATTATAAAAGAATATTTTTAGTTACTTGCATTTATGAAGTCCATAACGTCTTCATAGTTTCTCATATTCACTCCACTGTTTTCTAATGCCGCTCCAACTGTTTTGGTTGTAATTACAATATTAAAAGTTAAATCTTTGGTCGGCTTAAGTCTAATAGTACCGTCAAACAATTTCGTTTGAAAACGATAGTACAAAGTGGCTGACCCTGTTTTGTAACCGTAATCTAAACGCTCCAAAGAGTTGTCTAAATCTTTGGTAAATGTTAATGGTAAAGCTTTAAGCTCCTCCCCATTTTTCAAAAACACCATTACAAACTTTTCAGTAGTAATAGCAACATTTGGAATAGAAACAGCACCATATTTACTTGTTTCTCCACTACCAATTCCGGGAACTTCTACTTCTTTCCAATCATCTACTTTAACCGTTGATTGAATACCAACAACATTTGCATTCCCATCTTTGCCATTTGTTCCATTTGTTCCGTTTGTTCCGTTTGTACCAGCAGTGCCATTTGTACCTG
Organism: Cytophagaceae bacterium; assembly: GCA_031414675.1. Lineage (GTDB taxonomy): Bacteria > Bacteroidota > Bacteroidia > Cytophagales > Spirosomataceae > Leadbetterella. Next base: position 3,051 of record JANNWE010000358.1, on the reverse strand, counting down.
GTGTGCCTTGCAAACCAGTCGCACCCTGTGGGCCAGTTTCGCCTTGATCTCCTTTGCAAGACCACAAAGTAACAGAAGCCGAAAGTGCAAAAATTGATAGTAGCTTAACTAATTTGTTCATAATTTTAAAATTAAGATTTATTTGACTTCAAGATTTTTAGCAATATTATTCATTTTTCTACAACTTTGCAAATCAAATCTAATGATTATTTATTTTACGGTAATCTTTTTTTTAACAAAACAATATATTTACCTATGGAACAACTAGACTGCCTTAATCAAGTAGCCGACTTTCATACTACTTTTCGCCATCCAATTGAAAAATTTCCAATTATACCTGCTAAAAAAAGAAGCAATTTAAGAGTGGAGCTATTAACAGAAGAATTAAAAGAATTACAAGAAGCCATAATTAATAATGATATTATTGAGGTAGCTGATGCATTATGTGATATTCAGTATGTTTTGGCCGGAGCAATTCTTGAATTTGGCCTGGGGGACAAATTTCGAAAACTATTCGATGAAGTTCAAAGGTCCAATATGAGTAAAGCATGTGCAACTATAGAAGAAGCAGAAGCAACTGTAAAACACTATTTTGATAAAGGCTATCCATCCTATTATGAAAAAGATGGAGATTTATTTTTAGTATATAGAACGGAAGATAACAAAACCTTAAAAAGCATTAATTACTCACCTGCTAATTTAAAGGCTATTCTTGAAAACGATGCTGATTAATCGAATAGATTTGCATCTTTGAAAGTCCTATTAGTTAGCAATTCCTTGCAGATTAAAATTAAAGGTAATTTTTTAATAAAGAGTGTTTCATATCCTAATTGCACTAAAACAAATTGAATTTAGAAAAAATAAATAGAATTTATGATTATGACTAGTGTAGCAGGAAATATCAAAGTGTTAGTAGATCAAATACCTACCAATATAAAAATTATTGCAGTTTCTAAATTTAAACCAGCGGAAATGCTTTTAGAAGCATATAATTTAGGATTAAAAAGATTTGGTGAAAATTATGTTCAAGAATTAGTTGATAAACACCAAGAGTTGCCCAAAGATATAGAATGGCATTTCATTGGGCATCTTCAAAGCAATAAAGTAAAATATATTGCACCTTTTGTACACATGATTCATTCAGTAGACAGTTTTAAATTATTGGTAGAAATAAACAAACAAGCTAAAAAAAATGAAAGAATTATTGATTGTCTAATTCAAATATATATAGCTGAAGAAGATTCGAAATCTGGTATTGAAGAAACAGAATTTTTTGAAATGCTCAATAATGGTAGTATCAATGATTTAACAAATATTAGAATATGTGGATTAATGGGGATGAGTACTTTTACAGAAAATTTAGAACAAATACGAAAAGAGTTCAAATTATTGAAAACAATTTCTCTTAAAGCTAGATCTTTCGAACATAAAAATATTGAATTAAAAGAGATTTCAATGGGAATGAGTGGAGATTGGCAAATTGCTATAGAAGAGGGCAGCACAATGATTAGAATAGGAAGTGCAATTTTTGGAAATAGAAATTAATGGAACCTCTATAATAATCTATATATATTTTTTAACTTTACAAATAAAACCAAAATCTTAATCATGAAAAGAATACCTACTATCTTGTTAACTTTATTTTTGGCCACTTTTTTGCAAATTTCATTGGCTCAAACCAAAGAGAAAAAAGAACCTAAAGCTAAAAAAGAACCATCAGAAAAAAAAGCCAAAGAAAAAACTGCGAATTCTTCGGAGCTTAAAACAAAGAAAGAAAAAGATTCAGATTCAAAAAGTAAAACGAAAGTAAAAACTGAGAAAGATTCAGATTCAAAAAGCAAAACGAAAGTAAAAGCTGAGAAGGATTCAGATTCAAAAACTAAAACGAAAGTAAAAACTGAGAAAGATTCAGATTCAAAAACAAAAACGAAGGTAAAAACGGAGAAAGATTCAGATTCAAAAACAAAAGGAACTGAAGTTAAATCTAAAACTTTGAAAGAAGGGGAAGCAAAGTCTAAAACAAAAATTGAAAAAGATATAGCTGTAAAACCTAAAACTGCGAAAATAGAAGATACAAAAAAAACTACTACACCTACAAAGGCAACACAAGCAAACACTACAACTCAAAAGAAAGTGGCTGGTGAAGATAAATCTGTAGGTAAAGATGCCAAAGGAAGAACAATTTATGAAGGGCCTCGTGGCGGAAGATATTATATTAATTCGAATGGGAATAAAACGTATATTCAAGAATAATTAAAATTATTAAAAAGGGTAAAGTTTTTTCCACTTTGCCCTTTTTTTATACTATATTTATGAACTTACTTTTTTTAAAAATAGGGGCAATTTTTGGGGCATTAAGCGTAATATTGGGGGCTTTTGGAGCACATGCTTTAAAAGAAACCTTACTGAGCTCGGGCAGATTTGAAACATACGAAACTGCAATAAAATATTCTTTTTACCATTCTTTGGCTTTAATATTAGTGGGTATTTTAAGCAAAGAATTTACTAATAAATGGCTAAATTACAGCGGAACCTGTTACATAATTGGAACAATTATTTTTTCAGGAAGTTTACTAATTCTTTGTTTTTCAGGCGTAAAAGCGATGGGTGCAGTGGCTCCAATTGGGGGAACATTATTAGTATTAGCTTGGATTTTTCTATTTTTAGGTATATCTAAAGTATAAGCAAAAAAAATGCTTGCTAAAAAATGTTTATTTAAAATATTTACAAATAAATAGTTAGATATTGTCCTAAAAGTCTAATTTAATTTTTTTTGTACCATTAATTTCAAACAATCGAAAATAAGTAATTCGAAACGAAAAAAAGTGCTTACTTATTAAAGCTATAGCCTATTCCTAAATGAGAACGGAATATCCCTATATCCATATTTTTATTTACGAAAGGTGAAACCTCAAAGGCAATTTGAATTCTTTTGTTCTTTTCAAAAGGAGAGGCTCTTACTCCCGCATTAGCAAAAAAACCATCCAAAATATTCTTATTTTCAATTACATTTAAATAATTTAATTTAATCCCCGCACCAACAAATATTCG
>JANNWE010000357.1:0-3472 GCA_031414675.1 Cytophagaceae bacterium | reverse complement strand
CTTGATTTTAGACACAGAGACCACTGGAATAGGAAAAAAAGATGTTATTGTACAAATAGCCATAATAAATTTGGATGGCGATGTTCTTTTTAATCAACTAATTAGACCTTCGAAGAAAAAAAGAATCCCCACAGAATCTACAAGTATTCATGGAATAAAGATGTCAGATTTAAAATACGCTTCAACTTTTGGTGAAATAGTTGAGGATATATATAAGCTTGTAAAGAATAAAGTTGTAATCATTTATAACGAAGATTTTGATATAAGATTGATTGAACAAACTTGCTTAGAAGATAATGTAAGAGTATTAACTTTTGATTCTATTTGTGCAATGAAATATTATTCACAATTTGTTGGTCAGTGGTCAGAATATCATTCAGATTATCGATTTCAAAAATTAGAAGGTGGAAACCATACAGCATTAGGAGACTGTATTGCGGTTCTCCAAATAATTAGAAAAATGGCTGATTCAGAATTTCTGACAGATAAATACGGAAAAGTAATTCGACCTAAAGACAATGTTGAAAAGTCTTCAATATTATCAGATATTGTTGGGCATCCGATTGGATGTGTTTTTATTGCTTTTATAATTCTAATGATTATACTTTTTTTTATTTATAATGTAATATTTTGATTATGATGCTCTATAATGTAACATTGAATTAGAAAAAAAGGAATTTTGACTTAGGTTTTTTGCTCCTCGGGACGTTCCGAAGGACAATCCCAAAGCTAAATACATTAGGGTTTTCAATCAGAATCCTACAATACGAAGGACATCTTGTTTGCCCAAGTCGAGTTAAAAGGTCTGTAATCGCAGATTAAGATTGGTAAATGAAAAATTCATCAATAATGCGAAGTTATAAAAAGAAGGTAAAAAGCAGTATCATTCACTTAGGTCTAAGATCGAAATTCGTAAGTTTGAATGCCAGGTACTTCATTGAGCTAGCAAATCATTATTAAACCTTTTGGTAAAAATGGGGGCTTGTTGCCATTTAGACATTTACCAATAGCTAAGCAGAAAATACAAATCCAAGCAAAAATCAACTTTAATCTAAAAACCATTTCCTTTTCATAAAAATCTTAACCACCAAACGAAAATCAAGCTTGTTTATAAACAAAGAATCCCACCTTAAAAAAGTGGGATTCGTAAAAAAAGAAAGTATGCTTAATATGCTACTTCCAAGGCTTCATCATAGGTTATTTCTTTATTAAAAATCGATAGACTTATACTTTGATTTTTTCCACTGTTTTTGATGTTAATTTTATTTTGAGATACATTTATCGTTAGCAATGTGCCTTTCCAATTGATTTTGAAATTGATTTCTTCAATGTCTTTGGGTAATCTTGGGCTGATTCTCAATTTGCCACCTAGCATACGAACTCCTCCAAAACCACAAACCATAATTTGCCATATTCCCCCTAAAGCTGCACCGTGAATACCGTGGTCTGAAGTTTTCATATTAGGACCTAAATCTATTTCAGAAGCTCTACGGAATAGATTATAAGATAAGTCCGTATCTTCTAAATCATTTGCCAAAATAGCATGCGTAGAAAGACTTAAGGAGGAATCATGCAAGGTTTTTGGTTCGTAATAATTGAAATTAGCGAGTTTTATTTCTTTACTAAATTTATGTTCCAACAAATACATCAACATGACCACCGAGGCTTGTTTGGATACTTGCATTTCATTGACTTGGTCGAGACTATAATCCAAAAACATCGAGCCTACGTGACTTTGGTTTTTGTATTTGGTCAAATCAATAATCTCTTTCGATAAATAAGTATCATCTTGTGGAATCACGTTTTCAGCATTGGGTTGTGGCAAATACAACTGCTTAAGTCGTTCACGCATTACTGGAATTTCAGCATCCAAATTGAGCTTTTCCTCCAATTTTTCAAACAAAATTGGCTTTTCTATTTTTAATTTATCGTAATACGCTATCGCATTTTCAATACACCAATACGCCGTCCAATTAGTGAATGCATCATTGTTTACGTGTTCTTTATATTCATCTGGACCAATTACTTCGTTGATATGGAATCTTTGTTTCTCTTCGTTCCATTCCATTCGGCTGGCCCAAAAAATACCCGTATCTATTATTATTTCATAGCCATATCGTTCCATAAAATCTTCATCGCCTGTAATCTGATAATATTGCCAAACCCCAAAAGATACGTCGGAAGTGATATGTTGTTCAATAAAACCACTCCAAATTTTAGTTGATTTACCTGTGATAATATCAGCCGCCCCCCAAACTGGCGTAACCTCACCGTCGTCGGCCCAGGCAGATTCCCAGGGATACATGGCTCCTTTGTAACCGTTTTCTTTGGCTTTTTTATGGGCTCCTGCCAAGGTTTTGTATCGGTATTCCATCAGACTCCTCGCGATTGCAGGAAACGTATAAGTGAAATAAGGCAACATGAAAATTTCAGTGTCCCAAAACGAATGCCCTTTGTAGCCTTCACCCGAAAGTCCTTTGGCTCCGATGCCCATGCGGCTGTCATGGGCTGGAGTCATTACTCTTAAGTGATACATGGCAAATCGTACCGCCAACTGATCAAACTGATTTTTACTTGTAACAGTAATATCTGTCATATCCCAAAATTTAGCCCACTCTGATATACTTTCCGCTAATAAATTATCATAACCTTTATCAAAGGACGATTTCAAAGCATCAATTGAAAAGGTTCTCAATTCCTCGAGTGAAAGCTTTTCTATAGCCAAGTCACGTGTGTTATAAAAATTGGCTACTTTGCAAATTGAAAATGTTTGATTTATAGGCACTTCGGCTTTGTAAATCATAAATACCTTGCGCCTGTCCATTGCAAAACGAGAGGCAAGTTCTGTATTTTCTACAGAAACTTGGTGGGTAGCATTATGTATGAAGGTGATTTTTGATTGGGTGGTTTGCTGCAACATTTGCAGATTTCTCTTATCAAAAATCCTCTTTTCACCTTCATGGAAATGCTGAGATCCACTATTTGTCATTTGTCCGTTAATGCCCGAAATAACTTCGATTTGTGCAGAATTTGTCAATGGCTTTATTTCAACTTGAATTACCATCGTATGCAAATCAGCCAGAGAAATAAATTTTTTGAAGGCAAAAGCAAAAGTCTTCCCCTGTGTATTTGTCCATTCAAACGAGCGACACACTTCGCCATTTTTAAGATTAAGTGTGCGTGAATAATGGGTAAAAATCCCTTTATCAAGGCTGAATAAATCACCATCTATCCAAATTTCAATGGAAGTAACATCGGCAGCATTGGGTAGTTCAGTTACTTCGTTTTCATCAAATTTATTGAAAGTTCCAGCAATGAAAGTATCTCTTACTTGGGCAGTATAGCTTTCTTCGGTGGCACAGCGGATGCCCATGTAGCCATTTCCTTGACAAAAAATAGCTTCACATTTCCCTTGCAACTTCGATTCAAAATTGGTTTCTTCTACTATCCAATTGCTTAGGTCGCCAGTACC
>JANNWE010000356.1:0-2522 GCA_031414675.1 Cytophagaceae bacterium | reverse complement strand
ATTGCCATCGTAATTGACCCAAAAAGAGACATTGACACCTATCTTGAAATTGCGAAGCAAAACAATATGAAGATTACACATGTAGCCGAAACCCATATTCACGCAGACTTTTTATCGGGTTCAAGAGAATTGGCGGCAGTTACAGGGGCTGAAATGTACCTTTCTGATGAAGGTGGAGAAGGATGGCAATATGAGTTCAATCACGTGGGTTTAAAAAATGGCAGCGTAATTACGGTTGGAAACTTAACTTTAGAAGTGATTCACACACCTGGCCACACACCCGAAAGCATCAGTTTTTTATTGACTGATAAACCAGCTAGTCTTGAGCCCGTTATGTTGTTTACAGGCGATTTCGTTTTTGTTGGTGACGTTGGTCGTCCTGATTTACTAGAAAAAGCTGCAGGCATAATTGGTACCAAAGAGGCGGGAGCAATCCAAATGTTTGATTCAATTCAGAAATTTGAAGACTTGCCTGACTATCTGCAAGTTTGGCCTGGGCATGGAGCTGGTTCGGCTTGCGGAAAAGCCTTAGGTGCAGTACCAAGTACAACGGTGGGATATGAAAAAATCAGAAACTGGGCTTTTCAGCACGAAAATGACCAAAAAGGATTTGTAAAATACTTGTTAGAAGATCAACCAGAGCCACCAAAGTATTTTGCTATGATGAAACATTTAAATAAGGTAGACAGGCCTTTGTTGACAGAAGTTCCGAAGCAAAAGAAACTTTCGGCAGAAGAAGTTAAGACAGCCATGAGCAACGGAATCAAGTTGATTGATACCCGTAATAAAGTAGATTTTGCGGCGGGTTTTGTACCTGATAGCATTAATATTCAAGGAAATAACGCTTTTGCAACATGGATGGGTTGGTTTGTAAACTACCAAGAAAAGTTTATGTTGGTTGCCAGCGATGCACAAATTGAAGACCTTACGCGTAAGCTCATGAGAATAGGCTTAGATAATGTTTTAGGATACATTTCCGATGTAAATACTTTAGGTATTGAACTAGAAAAAGCGGATATTATAGGTATTGAAGAGTTTAAAACGTATTTAAACCGAGACGAAATTCAGGTTATAGATCTTAGAAATGATACAGAATATAAGGCCGGGCACATCGAAGGTGTACCTCAGGTTTTTATTGGAACTTTACCTGAAAATTTAGAAAAAATTAGTAAGGACAAGCCATTAGTAATCCATTGTCAAAGTGGAGACAGGGCTACAATTGGATATTCTTTGCTAAAGAAATTTGGATTTAAAAATGTTAAAAACTATTCCGGAAGCATCAATGAATGGGTAAAGTTGGGAAATCCACTTGTGACAGAAGCTGATCTGGTGACCATGTAATTATAAGAAGTTCAAATAATATTATTAGAGAGCAAAGAATTACTTAATAGAAATAGTTTTTTATACTTTTAATTAGAATAATTTAAAAATCAAGGGCCACAATCCCGTGATTTTTTTTGATATGTAACTAATGTCACTGTATTAATTAATTTCTATTCAGACCTTTGTTATAGAAATTATAAATAACAAAACAAAAAAGAAGATGTTTGATTTTTTAAAAACCAAAAAAAACTACGAAAGTATATCTGGTAATGCTGCCAGAACATTAATTAGTGAAAATCCTACTACAGTTATTTTAGATGTGAGAACTCCTGCGGAGTTTAACCAAGGAGCCATTAAAGGTGCTATTAATATAGACATAATGGGAGGTGCTTTCAATGATAAAATCACCAAATTAGACAAAAACAAAACCTATTTAGTATATTGCAGAAGTGGAAATCGTAGTGGCAGTGCATGTTCGGCTATGGGAAATCTAGGTTTTACTAAGTTGTTCAATCTTTCTGGAGGAATTGGAAATTATTAATTTTAAAAATTATGAAATTACTCAAAAATTGGGATTTTATGCGATTTCTTCGCTTGGGAATCGGACTTTGGATTGGATACTCGGCTATTGCAGAACAGCAATTCATTTTGGGTTTACTTTCAGCATGGTTTATTGTACAAGCAGTTTTAAATATGGGTTGTTCTAGCGGTGCGTGTGGTACCTTGCCTTCTACCAGAATAAAGTCAACAAATCTCAAATTAGAAAATACTACTTTTGAGGAGCTTAAATAATTCAGATAATATGGAAAAAAGTCAATCATTTGCTGAAATAATAAAAGGAGAAACGCCCGTGTTGGTAGATTTTTTTGCAGAATGGTGTGGACCATGCAAAGCCATGTCGCCTATTTTAAAAGAATTTGCTACCCAAATGGGAGACCGTGTAAGAGTATTAAAAATAGATGTAGATAAAAAACCTGCTGTGGCTCAAACTTACAGAATTCAAGGAGTGCCTACACTCATTTTATTTCAAAATGGACAATTAAAATGGCGTCAGTCAGGTGTGGTACAAAAAAAGCAATTGGAAGAGGTTGTAAATAAATTTAGATCTAATTGAAAGATTTTTGGAACGCTCGCTACAAAGAAGAGACCTATGCTTATGGTATAAAACCAAATGCTTTCTTTAAAAAACAGCTTGATAA
>JANNWE010000355.1:0-2846 GCA_031414675.1 Cytophagaceae bacterium | reverse complement strand
TTAAGCCTTCATTATGGGTCCTTTCGATTAAATTTTCGAATTCTTCCATTCGATTTTCTACCGATTCGGCTAAATCGGGATTTACATCGTAATAATCTTTTATTGCGTAAGGTGAGCCAGCAATTCCTTTAACCACTTGAGGATGATCCTTTGAAATTCTGAATTTAGTGTAATCAGTCATTAAAGCGTGTTCAATTACTCCAGTAAACCATACATGACTAATTCCTAATTCCTTTAATGATTTTAAAGCATTCTTATTTATATCATTAAATTTTCCAGTACCATTTTCCATAAGCGTTCCGTATGGTTTATTTGTAATGGTTTGATTTGAAAATAATCTGGTAAAAATCTGATAAATGGTTATTTTGTCATTTCGTTTTATTTGTGCTTTTAAAATGTTCATTGAAAGAATAATAAATAGTAAAGTAAAAAATCTATTTTTCATTTAGTTAAAGTAAGGTTTCAAAGGTAAAAAGGTTTTTTGTATGAATAAATACAACAATTGCTTTATTTTGCAAAAAAAATACATTTAACCTCATGAAAATTAAAAAAGTAATCTGGGATTATTTTTGTGTTCTGCTATTATGTTTTTCTATAAAGTTAAATGCCCAGAATTTTGTAATTAACAAGATAAATCCTACTAATTGGTTTGTGGGAATGCAAAACCCAAATGTTCAATTGTTGGTTTACGGTACTAATTTGTCTGCAGCCAAAATAAAATTGAAACCATATGAAGGTGTAAAATTGAAAAGAATTCAATTTGTTGAGAACCCAAACTATGCTTTTCTTGATCTTGAAATTTCAAAATCTGTCAAACCTGGCATCCTTGAGATTCTTTTCGGTCAAACTAAAATTAAATATGAACTTAAAAGTAAATCAGCAAAGCCTTTAGGATTAAATCAATCCGATTTCATTTATCTCTTAATGCCAGATAGATTTTCAAATGGTGATGAATCAAATGATAAATTTGCGGATATGGCAGACCCAAATCATGATAGAAATAATCCATTTTTTCGTCATGGAGGTGATTTGCAAGGTGTTACCAATCATTTAGAGTATCTTAAAGAATTAGGAGTGACCGCTATTTGGATGACTCCAGTCATAGAAAATAATCAATATTTAACAAATGAATTGGGAGTAATGCGTAGTGCCTATCATGGTTATGGCTTTACCGATCATTACCAAGTAGACAAAAGACTCGGAGGAAATGAAGCGTATAAAAAATTATCTGAGGAAGCTCATAAAAAAGGAATTAAAATAGTTCAAGATGCGGTTTATAATCATGTTGGAATTAACCATTGGTTTTTAAAAGACAAACCTACTAAAGATTGGCTAAATGAATGGGATACTTATACGAATACCACTTACAAAGACCAACCATTATTTGATATTCATGCTTCTTTAAAGGATAAAAATGAAGTTAGAAACGGTTGGTTTACTTCATTTTTGCCGGATTTAAACCAAAAAAATGCTTTTGTAGCGAATTTTCTTATCCAACACGCTTTGTGGTCCGTTGAAACTTTTGGAATAGACGCTTGGCGAATTGATACTTATATATATAATGATTTAGATTTTATGAATCGTTGTAACAAAGCCTTGCTAGATGAATATCCAAATATTCATATTTTTGGAGAATCTGCAGTAAATACAGTAGTGAGTTTAGCTTATTTTACAAAAAACAATTTTAATACCTCTTTCAAAAGCAATTTGCCAGGTTCTTGTGATTTTGTAGTGGAAGAGGCAATTTTCGAGGCGCTTAATCATGAATTCGGTTGGAATGATGGTGTTAATAAACTTTATACTGTATTATCACAAGATTTAGTTTATGCAGATCCAACAAAAAATGTTAATTTTTTAGAAAACCACGACCATAATAGATTTTATTCTGTAATTGGAGAGGATTTCGAAAAGTATAAAATGGGAGTCGCTTGGTTAATGACTTTAAGAGGAATTCCACATTTTTATTATGGAACAGAAATTTTAATGAAAAATTTTAAAGATCCTTCAGATGCCGAAGTAAGGAGAGATTTTCCTGGAGGATGGAAAGAAGATAAGGTAAATAAGTTTGAAACATCAGGACGAACTGGAAAGGAGAACGAGGCTTTTAATTTTATTAAAAATTTGGCTAATTATCGTAAATCATCCGAAGCAATAGCTAAAGGTAAGTTTATGCAATTTGTACCTACAGAAGGGGTATATGTTTATTTTAGATATACTGATAAACAAACAGTTATGGTGGTTGCTAATACAAATAATGTTATAAAAGAAATAAAAACTATTAGGTTCGCTGAACTATTGAAAGGAGCAACAAGAGCCAAGAATGTGCTTAATAGCAGTGAATTAGATGATATTTCATCATTAAAATTGGGGCCAAAAGAAGTAATGGTATTGGAAATAAAATAATATAATATATTGGAAAAGGCATTTTTGTTTGATTTAGACGGCGTTATTGTTGATACAGCTGTATTTCATTTTAGGGCTTGGAAAAAATTGTCCAATATACTAGGGTTTGATATTGATGAAGAATTTAATGAGACTTTAAAAGGAATAAGTCGAATGGATTCTTTGAATGAAATACTTAAAAAAGGAAATTTGGAAATTTCATTGGAAGAAATGTTAAAATATGCAGAAATAAAAAATTCCTGGTATTTAGAACTTGTAAATCAAATGACAGAAAAAGATATCCTACCTGGAGTAAAAGAGTTTTTAGAAGGAAGTAGGAATGTAGGCATTAAAATAGCATTAGGTTCTGCAAGTAAAAACGCGACTTTGATATTAGGAAAAACAGGGATTGTTTCTTTTTTTGACGCAATTATTGATGGGAATTTAGTTTCGAAAAGTAAACC
>JANNWE010000354.1:0-8741 GCA_031414675.1 Cytophagaceae bacterium | reverse complement strand
CGAAAAAATGTACCGTTTCCCTATTCCACAGGCCGAGCTGAACCGATCTCCTAAAAACTTAAAGCAAAACGCGGGTTGGTAAGGTCTGGAAACGGAGACTCAACTCTATCTTATTCGGTTGCCTAAATAGGGTAATATTTTACACAAACATGCTTAAACTGTTGCAGGTCGATAGCGAGTAAACCTTTTGTACCAACTAGATTGCTGAAAGAAAATTTGTTAGGAAAAATCTAAAAAAGAACCGGGCGGGCGTTCCCGTTTAAAAGCAGAAGAATTTATTGTTCTGAGTGAAATTTGAGCAAATACCACGCATTGGAAATGTCGGAGGTAAGTTTGCAAGTAGTTGACTAAAAAAGATTGCAGAGAATAAACGCTTTTAGTTTCGCTGCTGTTCTGTCTCCAAAAACATCAACATTTTTATTCCTGTTATTTTGGTAATTAAAATTTAATTACTCATATTTGCGATATTAAAATACAAAAGGAATATTAATATGGCAAAGAATCAACAATTACAGGTACAAGGTATTGTTATTACGATACAAGAGAGAAATGAAAGTGATTATATCTCACTTACTGATATTGTTAGTGGTTTTGATGGGGGGTCATCTTTAATTGAAAAATGGCTTAGAAATAAAAATACACTTGAATTTTTAGCAATATGGGAAACGCTAAACAATACAAATTTTAATTCCCCCGAATTCGAGGGAATTAAAAGTGAGGCAGGGTTAAATAGATTTTCTATATCTGCTAAACAATGGATAGAGAAAACAGGAGCAATAGGAATAGTCTCTAGTGCGGGTCGTTATGGAGGAACTTATGCTCATAAAGATATTGCTTTTGAATTTGGGATGTGGATTAGTCCAGAATTTAAACTTCTTTTAATTAAAGAATTTCAAAGATTAAAAGAGGAAGAAGCTGAAAGAAAAAATCTTGATTGGGATGTTAAACGCATTGTCTCCAAGATAAATTATAGAATACATACAGATGCAATAAAAGATGTATTGCCTACATTGAATTTGTCCAAAGATAAAGAAAAATGGATTTATGCAGAAGAAGCCGATATGTTGAATCTTGCTGTTTTTGGACAAACTGCAAAACAGTGGCAACAAGACAATGCAGAATTAGTGTTACAAGGAGGTAATATAAGAGATTATGCTAACTTGCACCAATTAACGGTAATATCAAATCTTGAAAGTATTAATGGTTTGTTATTGAAACAAGGGTTGGAAAAGAAAGATAGATTGATGATTTTGCACCAAACAGCAATAGACCAACTTAAATCATTAAATGAAATGAAGAATTACACTCTTGATAAATTGAAAAGTCCAAATTTGAAATTAATTGAGCAAAAGAAAAGGAAGTAATTTGTTGTATTAAAAACGAGCAGCATTATGATGGTTTTGGAATGATCATATTATTAATTTGTTAACTATAAAGACTTTACATAATGCTTCATGTTGGAGAAAAACCAAATTGAGAACCAACTCTCATAAAATGTCAACAAGATAGATGAGTGTTAAAGACTAAAAAGCTTTAAAACAGCTCTTCGTAAATGTTTTTAACCAAATCTGGATACCAAGTTCAGAAAAAAGAAATTGAAAAGCAAAAGTATTTATTATTCGGATTGGAAATCCTTTTTATCTAACTTCGAGATTGTCCTTCGGAACATCTTGAAGAGCTATAAAAAAAGAGCCACGCTAGGTGGCTCTTCAATTAAATAAAATTGTTATTTTAAGCTAAAACCTTAGTAATCAACTCGGCAGCATCTTTTAACAACACAGCAGAATATACTTTCAATCCAGACTCATTTATAATTTTTGAGCCTTCTTCCGCATTGGTTCCTTGTAATCTTACGATAATCGGAACTGGTATTTCACCGATAGATTTGTAAGCTTCCACTATACCTGCTGCCACTCTATCGCAACGTACTATACCACCAAAAATATTCACGAATATAGCTTTTACGTTCGGGTCTTTTAAAATTAATCTAAATCCAGCTTCTACGGTTGTGGCATTAGCACCACCGCCTACGTCTAAGAAGTTGGCCGGTTCACCGCCGTACAATTTAATAATGTCCATGGTTGCCATCGCTAAACCAGCTCCATTCACCATGCAACCAACGTTTCCATCTAGTTTTACATAATTCAAATCACTATCAGAGGCTTCAACTTCCATTGGATCCTCCTCTGCTTTATCTCTTAATGCCAATAAATCTTTATGGCGAAACAAGGCATTATCATCTAAGTTAACTTTTGCATCTACCGCCAATATTTTATCATCGGATGTTTTCAAAACAGGGTTTATTTCAAACATCGACGAATCTGTTTCATCGTAAGCTTTATAAAGAGACATTAAAAAGGAAACCATCTCTTTATTGGCTCCACCTTTTAAACCCAATTTATAAGCAACTTTTCTAGCCTGAAATCCTTGTAAACCTACTCTAGGATCTATCCACTCTTTAATTATCTTTTCCGGGGTATGTTCAGCCACTTCTTCAATGTCCATTCCGCCTTCCGTAGAAGCCATAATGACATTACAAGCTTTGCCTCTATCCAATAATATGGAAACATATAATTCTTTGGGCTCAGAGTCTCCAGGATAATATACATCTTCTGCAATCAAGATTTTATTCACGACTTTTCCTTCGTCTCCTGTTTGGATGGTAACCAAGGTATTTCCTAACAAGTTTGTAGCTATCGTTTTCACATCATCTACAGACTTTGCCAACTGAACACCTCTTTGCTCAGTACCTACAATTTTCCCCTTTCCTCTGCCGCCTGCATGTATTTGTGATTTAACAACCGTAAATTTAGAATTAGTTAAAGCAGCCATTTCCTTATAGGCAGCTTCAGCTTGCTCCACCGTGTCTGCTACAATTCCTCTTTGGACCTTTACACCATATTTTGCTAAAATCTCCTTACCCTGATACTCGTGAATATTCATAATTTACAAAATAAAAATTGAACTTTTCTAATTTTTTGCCAAATTAGCAAATTATTAGGTTTTATAAAAATAATAAATGTAAAATTACACTAAAACTACCTACCAAAAAAGAATTTTTTATGTTGGAAGCAATAAAAATAAACAAAAAATACGGTTCTATTGAAGTTTTAAAGGATATAAGTCTAAAAATAAATGCTTCTGAAATAGTTTCCATAGTTGGAGCATCTGGGGCAGGAAAAAGTACCTTATTGCATATTTTAGGTACACTTGATAAGGCTGATTCTGGAAAGGTTTTTTTGGACAAATTAGAGTTGAGTAGTTTAAATGCAAAGAGCTTGGCCAAAACCAGAAATGAAAAAATAGGTTTCGTTTTTCAATTTCATAACCTTATGGCTGAACTGACAGCATTAGAAAACGTATGTTTACCTGCCTGGGTAGCTAAAAAAGATAAAAAACAAACCTATGAGAAAGCCATGGAACTTTTAGAAACCCTAAAAATTAGTCACAGGGCCTCTCACCTCCCTTCTGAAATGTCGGGTGGAGAACAACAAAGAATTGCTGTTGCGAGGGCACTTATTAATGCTCCTTCTTTTGTTTTCGCTGATGAGCCAAGCGGAAATTTAGATACCAAAAACGCAGAAGAATTACATGAATTATTTTTTTATCTCCGTAACAAATTAGGATGTTCGTTTGTTATAGTTACTCATAATCCTGCGTTGGCAGAGCGTTCGGATCGAAAAATTGAGTTATTAGATGGAAGAATTTTAAATTAAAGTTTTAAAAATTTATAGGTTAAAATAATTTGATTAAAAGAATTTTTATTTTCTCAATTTAATATTTCATTAATTTTCCAACTATATCTTTTTGGAAAATTAGTTTTAAACATTTCTAAATTGACAATGATTTTTTCTAAAAAGCAAACTTTATTTTTAGTTCTATCTGGAATATTTTTAACAAACGCTATTGTAGCAGAAATCATTGGGGCTAAGATATTCTCCATTGAAAACACTTTAGGTCTACATCCCGCTCAAATAAATATTTTGGGATTCAAGCTAGATTTTAATATGTCTGCTGGAGTTTTAAATTGGCCTATTGTTTTTATTATTTCTGATGTTATTAATGAATATTTTGGCGTAAGAGGCGTTAAGAAAATTTCTTATTTAACTACCGCTTTAATAGCCTATAGTTTTTTTCTATTATACGGAGCTTCGGCACTGCCTCCAGCCAACTTTTGGTTAGAAATAAATAAAATGGACGGGCAAGGTAATTATCTGAATATAAATGAGGCTTTTAGAATAATATTAAGGCAAGGAATGGGTATTATTATAGGAAGCATCACCGCTTTTATGATTGGCCAAGTGTTAGATGCTTTGATTTTTCAAAAAATAAGGAGGGTCACTGGAAACAAACACATTTGGTTAAGGGCCACAGGTTCTACTTTGTTCTCACAGTTGGTTGACAGTTTTATTGTAATTTTTATAGCTTTCTATGTTTTTGGGAATTGGGAATTGAAACAAATTTTTGCAGTAGGTTCGGTAAACTATATTTACAAATTTAGTATTGCCATTTGTATGACACCCATTGTCTATTTGATTCATTATATTATAGACCTCTATTTAGGGAAAAATTTATCAGAAGAAATGATTAAAGAGGCTACTTTTGATCAATAGGAATTTCAAAAGTTTTATTGCATCCTCCATTACAATTGCTTGCACAGGTTTTTTTACCTAGTAGAGATACATAAACTAATCGGCCGATATAAAAAACTGCGCCCCCAAATAAAATGAAAATTAAACTATTTTCAAGCATCTTTTTAAGAATTTAAAGCAATTTTGATGTGTTCTAAATGATGTCGCGAGTGCCATTCATATAAGGGAATTACATTTTTCAAAAGATAAACTCTCTGATATCCAGCATGAAAATAACTTCTGTCAAAGTCCTCCGGTTTCATATTTTCAATTAGATACACTATCCTTTGATGTAATCCCTTTATAATTTCTAAAGAAGCTTGAATGGGCATTTTAGAATCAGCCAATTCAGCCCAAACAGCCTCATTGTACCCTTTTATTGTAGGGTTTTCTTCTGTTAAAGCCCATTTAAATCGAATATACATATTTGCATGTGAATCAGCAATATGATGAACGAGCTGCCTAATATTCCAACCATCCGATCGATAGGCTTTAGACAATTCTTCAGAGGTTAAATTTTCAGTTAAGGCTATTAAAAGATCAGGAAATGCCCATAAATACTCTTTAGATAGTGTATTTTCTTCTAAAGTATGCGTTTTATCTTTGTTAAATTTACCAATCGGATATTGTAAATGCTCCATATATTCTTGTTTTACTTTAATTCCAAAAACGCTGAATTTCATGTAATAGTTCGGATTGTACATCACTCCCAGCAATAATATCTCCTCCAAACAAATAATTATCTCCACCAGAGAAGTCTGTAATTTTTCCTCCCGCTTCTTTCACTAATAAAACTCCTGCTGCCATATCCCATGAATTGAGATTATACTCAAAAAAGCCATCAAAATAACCACAAGCCACATAAGCTAAATCTATTGCTGCGGATCCAAATCTACGAAGGCCATGGGTTTTCTGCATTAAGGATTCTAGAATCAAAATATATTTGTCCATATTATCAAATTTGTAATAGGGAAAACCTACAGCAAACAAGCTTTCTTGAAAAGTTTTAGCGGAAGAAACGTGAATTTTTTCTTCATTTTTAAAAGCTCCTTCTCCTTTTATTGCCCAAAATAAATCTTTTAATGAAATATGATAAACTATCCCAATTAAAACTTCTTTGCCTCTTGCAAGGGCTAAGCTTACGGAATAATTAGGCAATCCATGAACAAAATTCGCAGTGCCATCCAGTGGATCAATGATCCAGTTTAATCCTTCTAAATCTTCTGAACTAGCAGTGCCCTCTTCGGTAATAAAACCCGCCTCTGGTAAAATTTTCCGTAAATTTTCAACAATAATTTGTTCTGCTTGTTTATCTACGTAAGAAACTACATTGTTTACGTCTTTATATTCTATTTGGCTTGTTTTAAATTTTAGGGCTTCTTTTTCAATAAAATTGGCTGCTAAAATAGCCGTATTTTTCATTTCTTCACAAATCTCTTTTAAGTTCATTTGGTAGTTTTTAGAATAAATGTAATTCTTAATAAGATTATAAGTAGTACTGGAATAATTGCGGGGTTTATTTCCTGAGGTAAAAATTTAAAAAATATCAAAAGAACCATATTCATAGTTCCATATAGCAATAAAAAAAATTTAAAGACCTTGGGCATTTTATTCTTTAATAAAAATAAAGGAAACAAAAGTGGAAATGCCCAAACAAGATTTAGATTTAAAGTTGTAACTCCATGATCAGTAAAAAACCAAAGAAAAAACAAAATCCAACCTGCCAAACCCAAAATCGTAAAAGACAATTTATCAAATAGTAAAGATGAATTCGTTTTCTTGTATTGAAAAATAGTTACTAATAATACTATTATAAATAGAATTGAAAAGGCCAAAATAGGAGAAAATTCACTTATAACTTTGGTTTTAATAATTCCATTTAAGCCAGTTTCACTAATTACAAAATCCGTAATTCCCTTTTGATTTCTTATTTTTGCATGACGCAAAGCATCTGCAAGATTGTTTGGAATATACATAGCATTACTCCAACCCGTAACTTGGTCCGAAGGAATTCCAATGGCTAAATCCATACCGAAGTCCGCCCAAAGCTTGTTATTATCTTTTGCATATTTATCTATCCACTGCCTATAGGTACTATCAGCATGTAAGCCGACGTCAAAAATTAGACTATCACCGCACGCACTTTGAAACACATCTCGTAGCCTAGTGGAACAATTGTCAGTAAAAAATTTATAGGCATATTCTTTATTTTCAGGCAATAAATTATGCTCAAGGAAATCAAATATTCTTTGTTTTTGATTTTGACTTAAATTTAGCTTTTGCTCCACTACTCTTCTGTTTTCTCTGTAAGCCCAATATTCCATTTCTAGATAAAAATCGTGAGCAGAAATAAGGTACGGAAGTTTTCCTCTTAAAAATTTTAAGTAAAAATTTGGAGCATTAAAATCAAAAGTGCCATAATTGTAGTTTTTATCTATTCCAGATTGATTATCCTTTATCCTTATTGCGCTATGGCCAAAAGTAGAATAAAGCTCTTTTCCTGGAGAAATAGTTAAAAGTGAAATTTCTGCTTGGGGGAATAATTTAAAATTCTGACTAAAAACCGAAAAATTAATTAATAGCAAAAAGAACAGTTTTTTCATGTTTTATTTTTATAACTTGGAGTATGTATTTTCCTAAAAATTATTCAAATTTAGCAATTAATAGGCATAAAAAAAGCACGAGATGTTCTCGTGCTCTTCTTTTCAATTATTTTTTTAACTTTCAATCACTTCTTCTTTGGCTTTTTTCCCAAAACTCAACTCCTCTCCTTCTCCAAGGTAATCTACTAAAATAGTATCTCCTTCAGTAAGAGAACCGCCCAAAATTTCTTCTGCTAAAGGATCTTCCACATATTTTTGAATCGCCCTATTCAATGGCCTAGCCCCATATTGTTGATCATAACCTTTTTCAGCAAGAAAATCTTTGGCTTTTTCAGTAAGTTCTAAATTGTAACCAATATTGGCAATTCTTTTCAATAATTTACCCAAAGAAATATCAATTATATTATGAATATCATCTCTAGTCAATGAATTAAATACAATTACATCATCTAATCTATTCAAAAACTCTGGAGAAAATGTTTTTTTCAGTGCATTTTGAATGGTTGACTTAACCATTTCGTCTTGATTATCAATTCTAGACTTAGTGGCAAAGCCAATTCCAGCACCAAAATCTTTCAAATCACGCACTCCAATATTGGAAGTCATAATGATAATAGTATTTCTAAAATCAACTCTTCTTCCTAAGCTATCAGTCAATTGACCTTCGTCTAATACTTGCAACAAAATATTGAATACATCAGGATGTGCTTTCTCAATTTCATCTAAAAGAATAACAGCGTAAGGTTTTCTTCTAACTTTTTCTGTAAGTTGCCCGCCTTCTTCATAACCAACATACCCTGGAGGGGCTCCAATAAGTCTTGAAATACTGAATTTCTCCATGTATTCGCTCATATCTATTCGAATTAAAGCATCCTCTTTCTCAAATAAATAATCCGTTAATGTTTTTGCTAATTCAGTTTTACCAACACCCGTTGGACCTAAGAATATAAAAGAGCCTATTGGTTTTTTGGGGTCCTTTAGTCCTACTCGCGTTCTTTGAATGGCTTTTACTAACTTTTGAACTGCGGCATCTTGACCCACTATTCTGCCTTTCAAGGTGTCGCCCATTTTCAATATTTTTTCTCCCTCATTGATATTAACCTTTCTAACCGGAATTCCAGTCATCATGGCAATCACTTCGGCAACATTGTCTTCTGTAACGATATGTCTTAAATTTTTACTTTCTTCTTCCCATGCATGTTTTGCATTCTCCAATTGTTCTAAAAGCTTTTTCTCTCTGTCTCTTAATTGAGCGGCCTCTTCATACCTCTGACTTTTAACAACCTTGTTTTTTTCAATTTTAATTTCTTCTACAGCCTCTTCCAAATCAAGAACTTCTTGCGGTACATTAATATTTTTAATATGTACTCTGGCTCCCACTTCGTCGATAACATCAATAGCCTTATCTGGTAAAAACCTATCCGTAATATATCTTTCTGAGTATTTTACAGCCGATTCTATGGCTTCATCAGAATAAATAACATTATGATGATCCTCATATTTATTC
>JANNWE010000353.1:0-1966 GCA_031414675.1 Cytophagaceae bacterium | reverse complement strand
AAAAGCAAGAGTTAACAAAATTAATAGACCTGGATGGTGATGAGATTATTGATGAATATCAAGTAGTGTGTAATAGCTGGAGCGTATCTGCTGATTTTCATGAGTTTGCCTTTGGGTTAGTATATAAAGAAGGATATTTTTATGCCACTCTATCAATGGCCATGCGCTTGAAGCCCGAAGAGAAGCAATTGCCAGACCGAGGAAAAACATTAAAGATTTCAAAAGATGGAAATTTTGAAGAGATTAATTTCGGATTAAGAACGCCTAATGGAATTGGATTAGGAATTGATAATGAAATTTTTATCACCGACAACCAAGGGCAATGGTTACCCGCAAACAAACTGATACATGTAAAAAAAGGGGAGTATCATGGCATGTTTTGGGGTTGGTTAAGCAAAAATCCCGCTCCTGAAATGGCTATGCCTGCTATATGGTTACCAGAACATGAAATCGGAAACTCCCCTTCTGAACCTGTTTTGATTCAGCAAGGCACATATAAAGGCCAAATGCTGCATGGAGATGTTACTTTTGGAGGTATCAATCGAGATTTTTTAGAAAAAATTAATGGCCAATATCAAGGTGCTGTCTTTAGATTTTCTCAAGGTTTTGAAGCTGGTGTAAATCGACTTCGTTGGGGTCCCAATGGAAATTTATATGTAGGTGAAGTGGGCATGATGGGAGGAGGCTGGAGTTGGAACAATAGGTTGAGTGGGCTTCAATGTATGAAATTCAATGGTAAATCTACTTTTGAAATGCTTTCAGTAAGAGCTAAGTTCGATGGCTTTGAAATTGAATTTACTCAACCATTGAAAGATGATTTAACCCTAAAAAAAACGGATCTAATTATGCAACAGTGGTGGTATTTGCCTACCAAAAATTATGGCGGACCCAAAATGGATTTGGAAAACCTAAATCCAACGCAAATTATTATTTCAAAAGACAGAAAGAAACTATATGTAAAAGTGTCTAATTTGAAAACAAAGCATGTTGTTTATTTTAGATTGTCCAATCTGATCAAAAATCAGAAAAATCAATCTCTTTGGTCTGGAGAAACTTGGTACACTTTAAATGCTATTCCAAAAGAATATTAAATTATGAATGACCTAAAAAAAATTGCCATCAACCGCCGCACATTTGTAAAATCTACTGGAAGTGCCATTGTGTTGGGTGTTGCTGGAATCCCGATTGTTTCAAATGCTAAAGAGAATGTTTCTAAATCGATAAAAATAAAACGGGTTGATTCTAATTTTGAAAGAGAAGCCTTAAATCCTTATCGTTTTAAGGGTAGTGCAATTACGGATAGTTGGCAGTCTGTTGCATTACTCGAAACAGAATCAAGCATAAAAAAAATAGGTCTAGCCACGCAGGGTGTGTTATGGTCGGATGCTAGGGTGGCTGCATCTCATTCCGAAAGTGCGGGTAATGCGCTAATGTTTGCCATGACAGAGCACGCCTTGCAAATTATAAAAGGAACTGCTTTTTCAAATCCAATTGACCTTCTAGACCAAATATTACCCGAAGTTTTAGCTTATGGCAAAAAAATCACGGGTATTTCCGACCTCCGCAAAACATTTGCTCTCAATGCATTAGTGGCAGTAGATAATGCCGCTTGGTTGGTTTATGCGGCAGAAAACAACATCAATAATTTCGATGAATTAATTCCAATACAATTTAGAAAGGGCCTTTCACATAAACATTCAAAAGTAGCTAGCATTCCATCATTTAGTGTAGGTTCAAACCCACAACTAATAAAAGCTGCCGCTGAAGAAGGCTATTTTATTATGAAATTGAAAACGGGGTCGGCTGGTACACAAAAAGAAATGTTAGAAAAAGACCTTGAATTTCTAACTCAAGTCCATAAAGCAATTGGACATTTTGAAACCCCTTACACCAAAAGTGGAAAAATTCCATATTACTTTGATCCTAACGGTCGCTATGAAAAAAAAGAAACCCTTTTGCGTTTCAT
>JANNWE010000352.1:0-14662 GCA_031414675.1 Cytophagaceae bacterium | reverse complement strand
GAAATATTGCTTACCTATTGTATAAATGGATATAGCCCTTGCGTTGTTTCCTGTCAAAACAACCGATTTAATCCTGAGTTTTATCGACCAAGAGGCATAAGAATTCCAATTGAAATATTCAAAAATTGATTACTTTTTATGGCCTATTTTAGAAATTTAAGCTATTTGAATCTTATTTTTTAACTCAATAGCCCAATCCAGATTTTATTGCTTTGGGTTGTAAAGCCAATTTGATTTAAAATGATTTAGTGAAATTTTGTAAAATAAAAATTAAAAACAAAAACCCCTCAAAGTTTCCTTCAAGGGGTTTTCAGCATATAAGTTTTATATTATACAATACTTAATCGCACCGTATTTGTTCTATTGTCTTTCATGATAGGCACACTTAAGGTATTAATAAATTTATCTCCTTTGTGGAGTTTGCCTTTTTCCAGTAAAAAGTTTTTAACAGATTCCACAACGTCGCCTTCATTACTTTTTGCCATATTATCTAAAGAAAATACTTCTACCCCCCAATACAAACTCAGTTGGGTCAAAAGTATGGGATTCCCAGTAAAAATATAAATATTAGCCTTAGGTCTATGATGCGAAAGGCGAACAGCTGTATACCCTGAAGAGGTAATACCAATCATAGCGCTAACTTCTAAATCTCTTGCCAATCTGCACGCAACTACTATTACGTTGTCATTATCCTTATCTTTGGAATCATATTCTGGAGTTGTTACTCTAGTGTGATGACGATAGTAAAGCCTAGATGGATCGCCAAATTTCTCTACATGAGCTATGGTTTTTGCCATGGTTTCCACTGAAAGTAAGGGATATTTTCCAGAAGCACTTTCTGCACTTAGCATTACAGCATCTGCTCCATCCAATACTGCATTTGCCACATCTCCTACTTCTGCTCTTGTAGGCGAAGGACTATCAATCATACTTTCTAGCATTTGAGTAGCCACAATAACAGGTTTGGCGGCCAAATGACATTTATGAATGAGCACTTTTTGAATAATCGGAACTTCCTCCGCAGGCATTTCTACTCCTAAATCGCCTCTAGCTACCATTACAGCATCTGTTGCAGCTATGATCTCGTCCATATTTTTGATAGCTTCCGGTTTTTCAACTTTTGCTATTACTTTTGCCAACGAGCCTTTAGATTTAATATAATCTTTTATATCAATAATTTCCTGAGCAGTTCTAACGAAAGAAAGAGCAATCCAGTCTACATTATTTTTCAATCCAAAATCTAAATCTGCCCAGTCTTTATCAGTGACAGAAGGCTGAGAAATATTGGTATTTGGCAAATTAACTCCTTTTTTCTGCTTTAATAATCCACCATAAATAATTTCTGTAATAACTTCTTGATTGACTACATCTACACCTACCACTTTTACCTCTAATTTGCCATCATCCATTAAAATTCTATCGCCAATTTGGACATCTTGATACATCCCTTTGTAAGGTGTACTGGCTTTTTGGGCATTTCCTACTACGGTTTGATTAGTAAAAATAAATTGATTACCTGCAATAAGTTCTACTCCAGCATTTCCTCCTTCCATTTCACCTACTCGTATTTTTGGCCCTTGAAGGTCTTGCAAAATGGCACAATTAAAGCCATATTCAGCATTTATTTTTCTAATCTTTAAAATTCTTTCTTGATGGTCTTCATGTGTGCCATGGGAAAAATTTAAACGGAAAACATTTACTCCTGCTTTGGCTAACGAAATTAACATTTCCTCGCTTTCTGATGCCGGCCCAACTGTAGCAACAATTTTAGTTCTTTTATTCATATAATACAATTTTTATTCGAAACAGGCTTTTTTAAACAAGCCTTAGAAATTTAATCTAGTGCTATTTCTCAACAATTATGCAAAACTAAAAATATAAGTTCAAACTAACAGAATAATATTTCAGTTTGTTTCTATTAAGTTAGCATATTATTCCTTATTTAGCATTAGTACCTTAGATAAATTTTTCTTGAAAATAATATTAACTATTTTTGTTTTCCATTATGAATTCTTAAGTTTCCAAAATTCAATTTGTTCAAAAATATGAGCGATAAGATATATGTGTTCGATACTACATTGAGAGATGGCGAGCAAGTGCCTGGCTGCCAACTAAATTTAGAAGAAAAATTGATGATTGCTCGTGAACTAGATAAACTAGGTGTAGATATTATTGAAGCTGGATTTCCAGTTTCTAGTCCTGGAGATTTTAAATCTGTAGAAGGCATATCTAAGGTAGTTGAAAACGCAACAGTATGTGGTTTAACGCGAGCAGTAAAAGCTGATATTGAGGTGGCGGCACAAGCTCTAAAACACGCTAGAAAACCAAGAATTCATACTGGTATTGGATCTTCAGATATTCATATTATTCATAAATTCAATAGTAACAGAGACGATATACTTCAGCGAGGTGTAGATGCTGTAAAATATGCAAAAACTTTTGTGGAAGACGTTGAATTTTACGCTGAAGATGCTGGAAGAGCAGATCTAGAATTTTTAGCTAGACTTACAGAAGCCGTAATAAAAGCAGGAGCAACAGTAGTCAATCTACCTGACACTACGGGCTACTTACTGCCTCACCAAATGTATGACAGAGTAGCTTATTTAATGAATAATGTTCCAAACGTAGATAAAGCCATACTCTCTATGCACAATCACAATGATTTAGGTATGGCTACCGCCAATACTATTGCTGGTTTAAGGGCGGGGGCCAGACAGGTAGAAGTTACTATAAATGGCATAGGCGAACGAGCTGGAAATACCTCATTGGAAGAAGTAATAATGACCCTAAAAGTTCATAAAGATTTGGGTTTGCATACAGACATTAAAACAGAACTTCTTTATCCTATAAGCAGATTGGTATCTTCCACTATGCGAATGCCTGTTCAGGCAAACAAAGCCATTGTAGGTAGAAATGCTTTCGCTCATTCATCTGGAATACATCAAGATGGTTTTTTGAAAAATGCCGAAAATTATGAAATCATGACTCCTCAAGAAGTAGGGATTGACAAATCAGATATTGTACTTACGGCAAGAAGTGGTCGTCATGCTTTAAAACACAGATTACAAATATTAGGCTTTACTTTAGAAAAATCAAAATTAGACTATACCTACCATCAATTTTTAGAGTTGGCAGATCAAATAAAAGAAGTTAACGATAAAGATTTAGTGTCTTTAATGAAACAGATTACAGAGGCGGAAGTTTAAATCTTTTAAGGTTTAAATATCTCCATATTATTTAAAATATTACTATCCAATTATTTTTTATAAACAAGAGAACAACAATTGATTAGAAAATTTTAGTTAAATAGCATTTTGTGTTTATTTTTGTACTCAACCCTATTTTTCAATTATAATAAAATACTTTCATTTGAAAAGATATTTACTATTTATTGTACTCTTTTTACTAGCTACGTATTGCAAAGCACAGCAGCTAACTGTTGACATTCTACAGCAAGGAAATTCTTATACTGACTCCTCATACTATGATATAATTAAAGTAAACAATAAATTTTGGATTTGTGGCAAGTATGGAATCTTAAAGGAAATTGATGAAAAAGGAAATATTCAAAACATAAATTACCCCTCAAAAAACTTGGATATTTATAAGCTAGAAAACATTAATGAGGAAAAAATTATTGCTAGTGGTGACAAAGGAACAATTTACATTCATGATTTAATTACAAAAACATGGGAAGTTATAGAGGTGAAAGGCTATGAAAATTCTTGTTTTTATAATTTAGCTGTAGATGAACAAAATAAAATTTATGTAGTGGGAGGAAACTCCAGAATTGCTCACTCGGGCAAAAGCATGCCAAGTGGCTTTATTCTAACTTCATTAGATTTAGGAAAAACATGGAAAAAAGAGTTTCACAATTTTTTTAATATGGTTTGGTGTGTAAAAAAGAATCCATTTACAGGTAAAATGTATGCCCTGATGTATAGCCCCAACAAAACTTATTTGTTTGGAAATGAAGATGGAAAATGGGTGAAAAAGCAAAAAATAGGCAATAGTATTTTTCATGAAATTCAATTTACCGATAAGACTAATTTTGTTGCAACTGGAGGATGGATTGGCAAAAATGGAAGAATATATTCTACAACAACAAAGAAAATCATTGAAAATTCGGGACTTTTATGGAGCAGAGTAAAAAACGAAAATTATACCATCTTTACTGGCTGTAATGGTAATATAGTTTTAGAAAATAAAAATGGCAGCCTAGAACTTTTTGAAACCAAATTAAATAAAGCTTTTAGTATCTATGAAGCAATTTTTATTAGCCCTAATACTGCTTATGCAATTGGATCAGGAAGAACAATTTTAAAATTAAGCATCGAAGAAAAGAATATGTTTGAAGCAAAATCAATAAATTGATTTTATGTTTTCAAATTTTTAATCTTCAAATAATCATATAAAAATTCCTTTATATTTTGAAAAATTATTTGTCAGTATCCAATAAAATAAAATAAATAATACTCCTATCTCTGGATAATTTCAAAAAAATGTCATAGCTTTGCTTGGCAAATAAGTAAACTGAATTATTTGCAATATGCTAGACTCTTCAAAGCTCCTTTTCGAAGCACTCACCTACGACGACGTTCTCCTTGTTCCAGCCTATTCTGAGGTTTTACCAAAAGACACAAGCACTAAAACTAAACTAAGCAGAAATGTTGATTTAAATATTCCATTGGTTTCAGCAGCAATGGATACTGTTACTGAATATGAAATGGCTATTGCTATGGCACAAGAAGGAGGAATAGGATTCATTCACAAAAACATGACGATTGAAAAACAAGCTGACCAAGTTCGAAGAGTAAAAAGGTCAGAAAGCGGAATGATTGTAGATCCAATAACCCTTCATTTAGAATCGGTGGTAAGTGACGCCTTAAAAATTATGTCTGATTTTAAAGTGGGTGGTATTCCCGTGGTTTTGTCAGACGGAACGCTTAAAGGCATTGTTACCAACAGAGACCTTCGTTTCCAAACGGAGATGAATAAGCCCATTCAGGAAATTATGACTATCAATAAGC
This sequence comes from Cytophagaceae bacterium, assembly GCA_031414675.1. Classification (GTDB taxonomy): domain Bacteria; phylum Bacteroidota; class Bacteroidia; order Cytophagales; family Spirosomataceae; genus Leadbetterella. Next base: position 9,632 of record JANNWE010000352.1, on the reverse strand, counting down.
TGATTACCGCTCCTATTGGAATTAGTCTGGAACAAGCAGAAGGTATTTTAATGGAACATAAAATTGAGAAACTTCCAATTATTGATGCAAATAATAAATTAGCGGGCCTCATAACTTACAAAGATATCTTAAAGAAAAAAAATAAACCATTTGCAGCTAAAGATAAATTAGGCAGATTAATAGTTGGTGCGGCGGTGGGAGTTACACCTGATTTAGAACAAAGAGTGGAAGCTTTAATGAAAGCTGGAGTAGATGTGGTAAGTATAGATACTGCTCATGGGCACTCAAAAGGAGTAATAGACGCCTTAAAAAGCATTAAATCTAAGTTTCCAAATCTAGATGTAATTTGTGGAAATGTAGCTACTGGTGAAGGGGCAAAAGCATTGGCAGATGCAGGTGCCGATGCCGTAAAAGTTGGTGTTGGGCCAGGAAGCATTTGTACAACAAGAATAATAGCAGGTATAGGAATGCCTCAACTTACAGCTGTGTATTTATGTGCAAAGGCTCTTGAAGGTATTGGAGTTCCCGTAATTGCAGATGGTGGAATTCGCTTTTCAGGAGATATTGTGAAAGCTATTGCCGCGGGAGCTGGAAGTGTTATGGTGGGTTCCTTATTAGCAGGTACCGAAGAAGCTCCTGGGGATATCGTATTATATGAAGGACGAAAATTTAAATCTTATAGGGGCATGGGATCTGTGGAGGCCATGGAAGATGGCTCAAAAGATCGATACTTCCAAGACGCTACTGACGATGTAAAAAAACTTGTTCCGGAAGGAATAGTGGGTCAAGTAGCTTTTAAAGGTATGGTACGAGAAATTCTTTACCAAATGACAGGTGGTTTAAAAGCCGGAATGGGCTATTGTGGAGCAGCAAATATTTCTGACCTACAAAACGCAAAATTTGTAAAAATTACTTCATCGGGTATGAAAGAATCACACCCGCATGATGTACACATCACAAAAGAAGCTCCTAATTACACTAAGTGATATTTAACTTGTAAAAAAGACTGCGTTTTAGGGATAAATCAATTTATCCCTAAAACTTTTAAATTATTCTTTGCAATAGTATTATTTGGATTAATCTTCAGGGCAGTTTCAAGATCTTTAACCGCTCCTACTTTATCGCCTAATTCGTACTTGGCTACGGCCATATCTGTAAAAGTGCTGTCTGAAGCAAAACCCATTCTTTGTACCTCATTTAAATCGTCAAGGGCCTCTTTGTATCTTTTTAAAGCGATTAAAGAACCTCCTTTCAATTTTAGCAAATCCACATCTTTTTTAAACTTGTAGGCTTCTTCAAAATTTTTCAAAGCCTCACCCATATCTATTCTCTGATAAACCACCCCAAGATTTCTATATAAAACATTTTTGCCAAGACTATCTTTAGCAAAACTCAAACCGTCATTATAATATTTTATCGCCTTTTGAAAATCGTTCTTTAAAAAAAAAGAATTGCCCGTGATTTCATAAAACTTAAAATTTGCGGCTCCTCTAGAAATAGGGCCCGCACATATTTTAATGGCTTCATCGGTTCTACCACTTTTTGCATAAATTGTAGCCAAAGAACTGGCCAAGTAAGAATCATCTGGATGATGAGTAATAGAATTTTCCAATAGTGTTGTGGTGTTTTTCCAGGTCTTAACTTGAATAGCGGTTAGAAACATAAATACAAGTGAAACTAAACTTAAATGTATAGAAAGTTTCTTAATGTCAAACTTCCTATCAATTAAAAATAGGACCATAAAAATCAAACCTATGTAGGGTACATAGGTGTATCGTTCTGCCATGGTAGCATTACCCACCGCTAAAATTTGTAACACCAACAACAAAGTAATAAAGTAAAAGCCTATCCCAAAAAACCAAACCTTGTTTTTTTTATAGGAAAAAACCCATAGAATAATAATAAATAAACTTAGAATCGGAAGGATGTAAAAAACTAGGCCTTTAACTTCATTTGTGTAGGGGTAAGCATAGAAATGATGTAAATTATAGGGTACAAAAAGCTTTAAGATGTACATAAAAAATCCATAGCCTGCAAACAGCAGTTTATCAAAAAAACTCCAAAGCTGATTAATGGCAGACCCTTCATTGATTTTAATGAATAGCCCTCCGAAATTACCACCCGACTGTGCGTCTAAAGCTATCAAACCAAATAATAATGCAATGGCAAAATAATGCCATTTAGATATAATGTTTTTCAATTTTATTTCTCCATAAAACCAATAGTCTATTAATATTAGCACTAAAGGCATCACAACAGCCATCCCTTTTGACAAGCAAGAAAGCACAAAAAGTAATATGGAAATTGAAAGATATTTTTTGGTTTTTTCGACGGAAAATTTCAAATAATAAATACAAGAAAGCAAGAAAAAGAAAGTATAAAGCACATCTTTTCGTTCAGAAACCCAAGCCACAGATTCTACATGCATAGGGTGAATGCCAAAAATTAAAGCCGTAAAAAAAGCTACATTTAGATTTCCTAAACTGAGTTTTTTTATAAAAACAAAAACCAAAATAGCATTTAAAATATGAATTAAGACATTGGTAAAAATAAAAACAATGGCTTTTTTCGATATCATAGCATTGATTCCTAAAGTTAGCATGGTCAACGGATGATAATTTGCTTCGTAAATTGCTCTAATTAATCTTCCCCAATTTTGGTTTAAGATATCTTGATTTTCATACACATAGGCATTGTCGTCCCAACCCACGAAATCGTTACTGAAAGCACCAAAATAGGCAATTAATATGCCCAAAGAAAGCGTCAAATAAACAAACCATTTATTTTCCAACACTGATTTATTTCTTTTTATTTCAGCATTACTACCAGAAAGTGAGGGGGATGCTTTAACGAAATTCTTTTTTTTTGACATGAATTTCTAATATTAGTTTTGTTCAATTTGATTAATCTTACTTAGCTTAAAAGTTGTTTGAAACTTAGCTTAGACTTCCGCCCTAAAAAAAATTGGAACATTCAAAATCAATTTCTAAATCTAGAAAAAAAAATTTTTTTATGAATTTATACATCAAAAATATCTTTATCTCCTAAAATAGTTATTACTTCTTCGTCTAAAAGTCTATGGCTTAAACCCAAAGTTTTTGGAACTTCATAGTGAAAATAATATTTCATGGTTTGAATTTTAGAAATATAAAAATCTTTTTCAATTGTATTATTCTTAAAAGAAACAAAGGCATTTAATCCAATATCCAACCACTGCCATGCAACAATTGTATTACTAAATAACTCCATATACAAATTTGCATCTGATAGATATCGTTCGGTGTCACCTTTCTGAGCAATGGTTAACAAATGTTTTGTAACTTTATTTATAGTTTTTAATTCATTAGCCAATATGCCAGCATACTCTTGAAGTTCTGAATATTTACCTGCTTCTGAAATACAAGTAATTATTTCATTTGAAAGTAAAGCCATTGCTTCTCCATTACCTAAAGTAACTTTCCTTCCTAGCAAATCTAGTGCTTGAATGCCTGTAGTTCCTTCATAAATAGTAGTAATTCGGATATCTCTATAGTATTGTTCAGCAGGAAAATCTTGAGTAAAACCATAGCCTCCAAAACATTGTAGTGCATCGCTTGTTACTTTTAAGCCTGCTTCGCAAGGGTAAGTCTTAGCCACAGGAGTTAACAATTCTAAAAGTAGGGTATACTTTTCTTTCTCTTCCAAAGTTTGACTATGGTGTGCTAAATCATAATATTTAGCAGTTAACAATACTAAAGAAAGAGAAGCCTCCACAGCGGCTTTTTGAGAAAACAACATTCTTCTTACATCTGGATGTTCTATAATAGATATTTGAGGTGCTCCTAATTCACTTTTTTTACCTAACCTTCTGCTTTGTGGTCGTTCCTTACAGTATTGCAAGGCAGATTCATAAGCTGCAGAGGATATCGCAAGACCCGTAGCTCCAACACCTATTCTCGCTTCATTCATCATCTGAAACATATAAGATAGCCCTTTGTTTTCTTCTCCTACCAAATATCCTAAACATTGGTCTCCAAACTCCAAATGCATTGCCGGCACACCCCTTTGTCCTAATTTATGATAAATACCTACATTGGTAATATCATTTTTAGAGCCATCCGGCAAAAACTTAGGCACTACAAAAAGAGAAATACCTTTAGTACCTAAACTAGCTCCTTTTTTACGGGCAATTAATAAATGAATGATATTTTCACTAGCCTCATGATCTCCACAAGAAATAAAAATCTTTTGCCCTTTAATTTTATAAATTCCTTGTGAAAGTGGCTCAGCCATACACACAATATCAGATAGCGAAGATCCAGCCTGAGGTTCAGTAAGACACATGGTACCTTGCCATTGACCGTTCAGCATTTTTTCTAAATAGGTATCTTTTAAGGCACTTGTACCAAAACTTGCAATTAGTCTGGCTGCTCCTGAGGTAAGGCCTGTAAACATCATTCCATTATTGGCAGCCATTAAAATATAAGAAGTGGCTGTGCCTACACAAAACGGAAGCTGAGCTCCTCCATGATCATAATCGAAGTCTGCAGAAATAAGTCCAGCTTCGCCTACCGCTTTTAAGTATTCTTTAATTATGGGGTGAACTATAACTTTCCCATCCACCAATTCTGCTTGATTTTTGTCTACAGCATCCAAATTGGGATACATGAGTTTGTCCGCTATAGCAATTGCAGATGCTAAAATCATTTCAAAAGTCTCTTTAGAGTGGTCTTTGAAATAAGGCAATGCTGCCAAAGATGTTACAGAATGAACATCAAATAAAAGAAAGTTAAGTGTCTTTAAATCGAAATATTTATTTGCCATAATTACATTAAACCTAGGATTTTGGCATATTTCATCATAGCCCCAGGATTAGAAATTTTTAATTTCCCCATCATCATAGCCATCATAGGGTTGGTATCTCCTTTTATAATTGAAAGCAAATCGTCTGCACTTGCTTTAATATTAACTTCTGCATTGTCGGCTTGACCCTGATGAACTGTAATTTTTTTATCTTTTACCTCTAAAAATACCTCTTGACCCTTTAAATCAAAATTTATTTTTGTATCTATTCCTTCTAAGTCATCAGGATTTATTTTTGTAGAAAGATTATCAAAATAGTTTTGTATTGTCATTGTTAATTGTTTTTTTTTCAAATATAAATATTATTATTTAAGCTGTTTAAAAAACGAAAATAAAAATATTACAATAAATAAATAGATTTAAAGAATATTTAAATTATTGGTACACTTACCCCCTTTTTTATTAGATAAAAGAAAAAAGCTCGTTTTGCCTCCCAAAATATTTTAGATAAATTTGTAAAAATTAAGTTTTTAGATTCCCGCTAAAAAACTATATCATTAAAGAAAATTAATCTAAGTGTTACCTTTTAATAATAAATCTGTCTAATTTGAAAATTCTTAATTATACGAATCTGAAAGACGAAGAACTAGTAACACTTTATGTGGAAACACAAAGTAATGTGTATTTCGAAGAACTATATAAAAGATACGCTGATAAAGTGTATAGAAAATGCTATTCGTTTGTATATAATCAGGAAAAGGCGGAAGATTTCACGCATGACATTTTTTTGAAATTGATTGTTAAGATTGGCACATTTAAAGAAAACTCAAAGTTTTCTACTTGGCTTTATTCTATAACATACAATTATTGTATGGACCAAATCAGAGTAAATAAAAAAGAAGCAAAAGTTCCTTTAGCTGATAATTTTGATTTAGAAGATCACGATGATGATGCAGAAATAATAGCAATGCAAACAAGTGGATTAAAAAAGAGCCTTCAAAAAATGCCAAGTGATGAAAAAGCTCTCCTGCTAATGAAATATCAAGATGATTTTAGTTTAAAAGATATTGCAGAAACCTTAAATATTTCGGAAAGTGCCGTAAAAATGCGATTACTAAGAAGTAAAGAAAAATTGCGTAAATTATATCTAGAAAATATTGCTATAGCTGGACTTATTATTATTAAAATTTTATTATTTTGGAAAAAATGAGTGGTTTTGACAATATGGAAAGCCTTGATTTAAAGGCATCTGAAGCATTAAAAGATATGCTTGTTTCTGAAATTGATTTAATAAGAGATGCTTTGGTAATTGTAAATATGTTTTTAGGAGAGCCAATGTTAGTTGGAGTGAAGTATTTACAAGAATTTGAACAAAAAAATGAATAAAAAAAATGAATAAACTACCTAACCTCAAAGATATCCTAATAGATACATTTTCGAAACTCATTGAACAGTTTAGTACATTTACCTCCAACTTAATAAGCGCTATTGTAATTTTATTAGTTGGCTGGATAGTAGCAAAAACTACCTCCTTAATCATAAAAAATGTATTGTCTAGGGTAGGTATAGACAAAATAGGAGATAGAATTAAAGAGATTGATGCTATAAAAAAATTCAATCTTGATTTTAAATTAAGCAAAGTTATTTCCCTTATAGTTTATATTTTTATCCTGCTTTTTTTGTCTGTTTCTGCTGCAGACAAATTGGGAGTTCCAGCAATTTCTAGCATGTTTCTTACCCTAGTTAACTTTATTCCAAAAGTGATTGTTGCTTCTGTAATGACTTTGCTAGGTTTGTTTTTATCTGATTTGGCAAGAAATTTTGTGGTTTCGCTTTGCAAATCCTTCAACATAGCCTCTGGCAAGCTGATAGGCATGGGCGTTTTTTTCTTTTTACTATTTATCACAGTAATTTTAGCCTTAGGTCAAGCAGGAATTAACACGGCTTTATTAGAGTCAAGCTTTAATATTATTATCGGTGGGATGGTCTTCGCTTTTTCTATAGGATATGGCTTGGCTTCCAAAGACATCTTGTTAAATATTATGAGTTCGTTTTACTCTAAAAACAAATTTTCAGAAGGCCAAGTAATAGAGATAAGTGGTGTAAAAGGAAAAATTTTAAAAATTGACAATACTAGTCTAATCTTAGATACCAATGGAAGTCAAACCATTTTTCCATTAAAAGTTTTGCAATCTGAAAAAGTGACTATTTTTGATTAGTTTGTCTAAAGTGTTTAGCAAGCAGTCACTTTCAAATAATTTAGCAAAAATTAAACAATTTTTAACTATGACAAAAAAATTTCACTTTACAATGATTTTGGTTTTTTCAGCTTTTACGCTAATGGCTCAAACAAAAGAAAAGCCCGTTATGGCAAACATGGCTGATTCCCTAAAATATGGCTGGTGGACAAAGAACACACAGCTAGGTGCAAATCTTAGCGGCTCGGCGTTTTCGCAAAACTGGCAAGGCGGTGGAATCAACAACTTAGTAGTTGGTGGGGTTTTCGGTCATAGAGCCGATTTTACAAAAGGCAAAGGTGTTTGGTCCAATGATTTACAAATACAAGTTGGTAGCTTGACAAACTACACCAAAGATAAACCAAAAGAAGTTAGAAAAAACTTAGATAGGCTGTTTTTTGAAACCAAATTTGCTAAAAAAATAAGTCCGAAACTAAATTGGTTTGCAAGTGTAAATTTACTTTCTCAATTACTCAAAGGATTTGATTTTGCTGATACTAAAAAACCATTAGTTTCTACGCTGTTTGCACCTGCTTTCCTTTCTGAAGGAGTGGGAATAGAATACAAACCGTCTAAACATATGGTTTTGAGTTTTGGTGGAGCCACTCTTAGACAGACGATTGTGGCAAGCGATAAACTTAAGAGTTCTTCAGTTTATGCAGGGAAATCTGAAATTTTTGGTGTACCAAGAGCAAAAAATGTCAAAAATCAAGGAGGTTTTCAACTAGTAGCCGCTTACGATAAAAATATATCATCTATGGTGAACCTTAAATGGAGATGGCAAATATTTACGCCTTATCAATTTAATGAATTTGATCACAATTTAAATGCCATAGCAACTATAAAAGTAAATAAATATATAAACCTCAATACCGCATTAATAGGCATTTATGATAGAAGTCAAACTTCTCCTAAAAATGATAAACCGTGGCAGTTAAATGCAGGGGCAAACTTGGGCTTTACAGTACAATTGTAACTAAACCTTTTATTTATATTTAAACAAACAAAACTATGTTAAAAGAATTCAAAAATTTTATTATGACAGGCAATGTTATTGATTTAGCAGTTGCTGTAATTTTAGGTGCTGCTTTAAACGGTGTAATTAGTGGCTTTGTAACAAACATTGCGATGCCATTTGTGGGGCATTTTACAGGTGGAACAGATTTTTCAAAGTTAAAAATGGTACTCGACGAAGCAGTTGTTGGAGCCGATGGAGTTATAACCACCCCAGAAAATGCAATTATGTATGGGGCTTGGCTTAATACAATTATTAATTTATTATCTGTAGGATTAGTACTTTTTATAATCGTAAAAGCTTACAATAAAACCAAAGCCCCAGTTATCGAAGCCCCTGCTGGGCCTTCCGAAATTGACCTTTTAACTGAAATTAGAGATGCATTGAAAAAATAATTTTCTGATAATTATTAAAAAAAGGGGAGAACAGGATTGTTTTCCCCTTTTTTATTTCAATCAAAATATTTTTTATATTTTTTGCTAATTTTTTTAGAATTAATACATATTTTTGTTTGTGGAAGATAATTCTTCTTTACGTGCTTATAAAATAAAATTACCGATGATCCCTTTTAAACTCAGAAACCATCTGCGTGGTGACAAGCAGATTTGGTGGATTCTCCTGTTTTTGTCATTAATTAGTATTGTCGTAGTATATAGCTCCATAAGTGCATTAGCCTATAGAAAGACCGAAGGCAATACGGAATTTTATTTAATAAAGCATACTTCATTAATTTTATTTGGACTCTTTTTAACTTTCGTAGTTCACAAATTTGACTTTACTAAATATGTGGGCTTAGCCAATATTTTTTTATGGATAACCCCCATTTTATTAATATATACCTTAATGAAAGGAATTAGTATTGGAGGGGCCAGAAGGTGGGTTTCCATATTTGGTTTATCATTTCAAACTTCCGATTTTGTTCGTCTTGTATTAATCACCAATTTATCTGCTATGTTAGCTAGGAGGCAACATATTGAATACAAAACCAGTGATTTATGGAGTATGATTATTTGGTGTGGTGTGATAGTGGGATTGTTGTCTTTTTCAAGCTTTTCTACCTCCGTAATTTTAGGAATTACTTGCCTTTTAATCATGTGGGTAGGAAGAGTCCCAAAACGTTTTTTAATACGAATGATTATTGTTTTATCTGTGGGATTGCTAGGGGTTCTTTCTTTGGGCCTTTTAGCCAAAAGAATTTCTGGCAAAGAATTCGGAAGAGTGGGTACTGTAATTGATAGAACCGAAGCATTTGTAAATTTAGACTTAGATGGCAATAAATTAATAGGGGGAGAAACAGGAAGTAGTTCTAATCAAAAAGATTTTGCCTTAACCGCAATAGCAAGAGGTGGTTTTTTTGGAGTTGGCCCAGGAAATAGTTCACAAAAAAACGTACTTCCTGATGCGTTCTCAGACTTTATTTATTCCATTATTATTGAAGAGTATGGCTTTTTTGGAGGCATGATAGTGATGGCACTTTATCTGTGGTTGCTTTATAGAGGCATTTGGAATATTGAAAACACCACAAGAGCTTTTGGCGGCTTGCTCTGCATTGGCCTTACCTTAAGCATTGTTTTACAAGGATTTGCACATATGTTTAT
>JANNWE010000351.1:0-13354 GCA_031414675.1 Cytophagaceae bacterium | reverse complement strand
GGCGAATTTTGCCCAATTTCCTATCTTGAATGGGAAAAAGGTACTTATTTCAGCTGGACCTACACAAGAGTCATTAGACCCCGTTAGATTTATTAGTAATCATTCTTCTGGTAAAATGGGTTATGAAATTGCCAAATCCTTTGCTATGGCAGGAGCTCAAGTTACTTTGATTTCTGGACCTACAAGTCTACAAGAAATTTCTTTTGTTAAAACTATTTCTGTATACTCTGCTCAAGAAATGATGGAAAAGATGGATGAATATCATAGAGAATCTGATATTGTAATATTTTCTGCAGCAGTTGCTGATTATACTCCAGCAATTTTTTCTAATCAAAAAATAAAGAAAAATGGCAGTGAAATGTCTTTAGAACTAAAAAAAACAGTAGATATTGCTGCTGAATTAGGTAAAAAAAAATCTTCTCATCAGGTTCATGTGGGGTTTGCTCTAGAAACCAATGATGAACTTATCAATGCTTTGTCAAAGTTAAGTAAAAAGAATTTCGACTTAGTTGTTTTGAATTCTTTACAAGATAAAGGTGCGGGATTTCGTTTTGACACAAATAAAATTACAATTATTCAAAAAAATGGGAGTAAGAAGGAATTTGAGCTCAAATCGAAAGAAATGGTTGCTCAAGACATCATGCACGAAGTTATAGAATATTTAAAATCTAACCAATAAATGAAAAACTTGTTTTTTATCTTTTTCTTATTAGCTACGCATCAAGTTTTTGCACAAGAATTATCTTGTAAAGTCACCATCAATTCTTCTGCGATGGCTTCTGTGGGTGTTTCAGTGGACAAATCTCTTTTTCCACAAATAGAATTAGCAATAAGTGATTTTATGAATAACCAAAGGTGGACAAACGATATATTTTCAGAGAGAGAAAAAATAAAATGCAGCTTGGTTATAAATATTTTAAAATCTCCTGCTCAAAACAAATTCAGTGGAAATGCTCAATTTCAGGTAGCAAGGCCAATTTTTGGCGCTATGAATGAGACAATAATTTTCCAGTTTATCGACAGGTCAATTGATTTTTCTTTTGCTCCTGAAGATCGTCAAATGATATTTAATGAGCAAAATTTTTCCAATAATTTAACCTCATTTTTGGCTTTTAATTCTTTGATTGCTTTAGCTATCGATTATGATTCGTTTTCTAAACTAGGTGGAAATCCTTATATTGAAAGGGCATTTAATATTACAAATTTAGCAGGTAATGCAATTGGAGGTGCTTGGACAAGAGACACAGATACAAGAAATAGATATTGGATTATAGAAAATATTAGAAGCCAACAATTTAATAATTATAGGGAGGGCTTTTATGAATATCACAGATTAGCATTAGATGACTTTGGAGCAAATCCTTCCAAAGCAAGAAAAATGATATTGGATTTTTTACAAGTAATTAAAACCACAGCCAATCTAAAGCCTAACTCAGCCTTAATAAATGCTTTTTTTGATGCTAAAGCTCTGGAATTAATCAATATTTTTTCAGAAGCTAGTAAGCAAGAAAAACAACAGGCATATAATATATTGTCCAGTTTGGACCCAGACAAAACAGAATCATATAGAAAATTATTAAAATGAATAAAATTGCATTAATTACAGGAGCTTCTTCAGGAATTGGATATGCTACGGCATTAGAATTGGCAAAAAATGGTTTCGATTTAGTATTATGTGGGAGAAGGCAAGAAAACTTGGATAAATTAAAATTAGAAATAGGTTTAAAAGTAAGATCAGTTATTCTGACTTTTGATGTAAGTGATTTTTCCCAAGTTGAAACTGCTTTTAACTCACTAAGTAGTGATTGGAAAAATATAGATGTTTTAATTAATAATGCCGGCAATGCACATGGATTAGGCTCCATACAAGATGGAGATTTGAACGATTGGGAAAATATGATTGGAAGTAATATTAAAGGAATATTATACGTGTCTAAAAAAGTTATACCAATAATGGTAGAAAGGCAAAAAGGGCATATTGTAAATTTGAGTTCAGTAGCTGGAAAAACAACCTATGAAAATGGAGCAGTTTATTGTGCAACAAAAAAAAGTGTTGAGGCTCTTAGCGAAGGTATGCGATTAGATTTGACAAAAGAGGGCATAAAAATTACAAATATAGCTCCCGGTGCAGTAGAAACAGAGTTTTCGATGGTTCGTTTTAAAGGAGACAAGGTTAAAGCTAAGAAAGTTTATGAGGGTTTTGATCCCCTTTTGGCTCAAGATATAGCAAACGCAATTTCCTATTGCTTGCTTGCCCCTGAGCATGTAACTATAGCAGATATGACTATTTACGCTAAAGCTCAAGCCGCTCCTACTATGATTTATAGAAAAGAAAAATCTTAAGTTTTATTCTGTATTAACCGAGATAAATTAGTTGAATTTAGTTCAATAATTAAGTCATGAATATTTTGAAAAAAAATGAAAAGGGCTGATTAGGCTCGCCATTTGTAAAATTTATTCTATAATTTATCTTTTTTCAAACTAAATTTTGTGTGAAATTTATTTTTTGTTTTAATATTCTTTTTTGAAAAATTAATTACCTGATTGGTTGTATTAAATTAATACTTCAACATACAAATTTGGCAAAACCTTAAAATTCTTCAACTGAAGCCAATTATAACACTAATAGTTTTACTTTTTTTGACTTTGCTTTTTTTAACAATTAAAATACATTTAGTTTCACAGCCACAGCTATACCAAAGTAGGATTATTTAAGATTTACAAGAGGATAAATAAAATAATAATCGATAAAATTAAATTATTTTTTATAGTTTTTTGAATCTATTTTTTAGTTGCATACTACTTTACTATTTATTTTTTTCTTCAATAGCTTTGTTTTTAAAAACTCTTAATCCAATATTAATTATCTTTGCGTTTTATTTATACAAAAGGAAAATTTTCCATAATGAAGGTCTCATATAATTACTTAAAGAAATTTATTGATTTTGAAATAAACCCAAACCAACTTGGTGATATGCTAACATCCACAGGCCTAGAAGTGGAATCAATCGAGAAGATTGAAGCAATAAAGGGGGGCTTAGAAGCATTAGTAATTGGGCAAGTTATTGATTGCCAAAAGCATCCTGATGCCGATAAACTAAGTGTTACAAAAGTAGATGTGGGACAAGAAAATTATTTGGATATAGTTTGTGGTGCATCAAATATAAGAATAGGTCAAAAAGTAATAGTGGCAACAGTAGGAGCAACTCTTTATCCTACAGTTGGCGAATCCTTTGTAATTAAGAGATCCAAAATCAGGGGTGCAGTTTCAGAAGGGATGATTTGTGCAGAAGATGAAATCGGAATCGGGTCTTCTCATGAGGGAATTATTGTTCTACAAACTGAATTGCCACTGGGAACTGCTGCAATTAAGCATTTTAAATTAGAACCAGATTTTGTAATTGAAATAGGCTTAACACCCAACCGAGCAGACGCAGCCTCACATTTTGGAGTTGCTAGAGATATAAAGGCAATCACCCATTTGCCTATAAAGCTTCCAGATGTGTCAGGTTTTAACTTAGGTAAAATACCTCATAGCATCAATTTGTCCGTAGAAAACATGGAGGCTTGTCCTCGTTTCTGTGGTTTAGAAATACAAGGAATTGAAGTAAAAGAATCACCCCAATGGTTGAAGAATTTTTTAAATACAATAGGAATCAATTCCATAAATAATATAGTTGATATCTCAAATTATGTGTGTCATTTTCTAGGTCAGCCCATGCATATATTCGATGCAGATGAAATTGCTGGCAATAAGGTAATTGTAAAAATACCTGAAAAAGACATTGAAATTGTTACCTTAGATGGAGTTGAAAGAAAACTTTCTGGATATGATTTAGCTGTTTGCAATGCAAATAAACCAATGGCAATTGCTGGAGTTTTTGGAGGAAATAAGTCGGGAGTGAAAACAGAAACTAAGAATATTTTTTTAGAAGTTGCTTATTTTAACCCTGATTTCATAAGGAAAACAGCTAATTTTCATTCTTTAAAAACCGATGCTTCATTTAGATATGAAAGAGGAACTGACCCCAATATGCCTCCTTTCGCGATTAAGTTAGCCGCTTTAATGGTTAAAGAACTTGCTGGTGGAGAATTTTGCGATTTATTAATCGATAATTATCCAAATCCGATTCCAAATTTTGAGATACTGTTAAAATTCAAAAATATTAATAGGTTAATTGGAAAAACCTTAGATCCAGAATTGATAATTTCTATACTAAATAGCTTAGAGATTACTGTTTTAGAAAAATCGCAAGAATTTTTAAGAGTAAGTGTTCCGCCATACAGAGTGGACGTAACAAGAGAAGCTGATTTAATAGAAGAGGTTTTAAGAATTTATGGTTTTGAGAATGTCGAACTTTCCGATTATTTGAATTCAGATTTTATTTCTGATTTTCAAGAAAATGGGGAAGAGAATTTAAGGATAAAGCTTTCAGAATCATTAGCATCTGTGGGTTTTAATGAGATTCAAACACTATCAATAATAAAACCAAGTCAAAATGTATGGTTAAATAGCGGGAATGATTCTGGGGTGATAAAGCTGTTAAATCCTCTAAGCGAGGAACTTTCAGAGATGCGTCAGTCCTTGCTTTTTTCTGGATTGAACGCTATACAATACAACATAAATAGAAAAAATCGCGATGTTAAGGTATTTGAATTTGGAAGGACTTATTTTAACGCATCCTTAGATTCTAATATTAAAGTTAAAGAAAATAAGGTATTATCTATTTGGATGACTGGAAATACTCATTCAGAATCTTGGGCTCAAAAATCTAACGCTATTTCATTTCAAAATTTGAATCAAGCAGTTTCTTTAGTTTTAAGCCAAATGAGAATATCAAAACCTGAGGCGGTTGTTACAAAAAATGAAATTTTTGCCTTTGGTAAAGATTATGTTTTAAGGAACAAAGTTCTAGTAAGTTTTGGGTTAATAAATAAAAACTTACTTCAAAAAGCAGATTTAAAACAACCCGTATTCTATGCAGAGTTTGACTGGGCTTTACTTATGAAAATGTATTCTGAAGAAGTGAAATTTTTCGAAATTCCTAAGTATCCAGAGGTAAGAAGAGATTTATCATTGGTTTTGGAAAAAAGTGTTAAATTTGAGGATATTAAAAGGATAGCATTTGCGACTGAAAAGAAAATTTTGAAAAGTGTAAATGTGTTTGATGTTTATACTGGTGATAAATTAAAAGAAAGTCAAAAGTCATATTCTGTGAGTTTTGTACTACAAGATCAAGAAAAAACATTAAATGAAACACAAATAGAGAAGACTATGGATCGTTTTATGTTAACCTTCGAAAAAGAAATCGGAGCAATCATTAGGAAATAAAATGGAGATATTTAAGATTGATGATTTTGAAAAAGATAATGCATTCTTATTATCAAAATTTGAAATTTTGATTGGGTTAGTGGAGCAAACTAAAGCTTCATACAAAAGCTTAGAAAAAGAGTTAATAGGAGAAAATCATAAGAATGAAGTTCTCCAAAACCAAATCAATACATTAATAAAAAATATTGGGCTTTTGAGGTTTGAAAATAGTCATTTGAAGGAAAAATTAGAAAAAGAACATAGAATAATACCACAAAACTTTAATATTAGAAATAAAATCATTAAGATTGTATCGGATATTGAAGATAAAGAATCAAAGTCAGAAGAATTGAAAAATATTGTTGAGATTTTGATTAAGGAAATAGAATATTGTATTAATCAATTAGAAAAGTAATAAAGGATTCCAAAAAAATGGTTGATTCAGAATCAGATAGAGTGAAAGTAGTTATTAATCTGAACGAACAACGGATTCCATTTCTTGTTGATAGAATCGAAGAACCCTATTTTAGAGAGGCTAAAGATATATTAAACGACCGCTTAGCGGCATTGAAGAGTGATTTTTCTGCATATGCAACTTCAGATCAGCTTATTGCTGTTTTGGCCATTGAAGCACTTGTAGATGCACTTAAAGTAAACGAAAGATACCAAAAACTTCGGCAGGAGGTGGAAGGTCGTTTAGATAATATTCAAAATAGATTTAATTGATTCTTCCAACCTTATTCCTGACCGCTTTATTTTAATATCATGTGTGAAACTTTTGTTTCGATATTAAAAACTTTAAAATTTTAAAAGGAATGTCAGAATACTTATTTTTGTTTATTAGCCTACTTGCAGGAGTGGTAGGTGGTTTTTTTATAGGCCAAAAACTTCTCAAAAAAAACACAGTCGATCAAGAAGCCGAAGCAGCAAAAAAAGCGGAGGAAATCATTAGAAATGCTACCAATAATGCTGAAAACGTCAAAAAAGATAGAATGTTGGAAGCAAAGGAACATTTCTTAAAGCTAAAATCTGAATTTGACGAGGACTCTAATAACCGAAAGAATATGATTGCACAAAATGAACAAAAAGTTCGTCAAATGCAACAGCAAGTTCAAACCCAATTAGATCAAAATAAAAAAATTGAGACAGACTTCACCGTTAAAACAAATAGCTTAAGTCAGCAGATTGAAATAGCGAGTAAAAAAAGAGAAGAGGCTGAAAAAATGCACCAGCAGCAAGTTTCTCAACTTGAAAAAATAGCTAATTTAACAGCTGAGCAAGCCAAACAAGAATTAGTGGAGGCATTGAAGCATGAAGCAGAAAGTAAAGCCTCTAGTTTTATTAAGCAGACAATGGAAGAAGCTAAACTTTCCGCCACTAAAGAAGCAAAAAAAATAATTATTGAGACCATACAAAGGACTGCGGCAGAGCAGGCAATTGAAAACTGTGTCTCGGTTTTTAATATTGAAAGCGACGAAATTAAGGGGAAAATTATTGGCCGAGAAGGCAGGAATATCAGAGCTTTAGAGGCAGCCACAGGTGTGGAAATTATTGTAGATGATACCCCTGAGGCCATAGTTATTTCTTCTTTTGATCCAGTAAGAAGAGAGGTAGCAAGACTTTCAATGCACCGCTTAGTTCAAGATGGTAGAATTCACCCCGCAAGAATTGAAGAAATAGTTAATAAAACTCGTAAAGATATAGATCATGAGGTTATCGAAATTGGAGAAAGAACGGTGATTGATTTAGGTATACATGGTTTACATCCTGAGCTCATTAAAATGGTTGGAAGAATGAGATTTAGGTCTTCATATGGACAAAACTTATTACAACACTCCAGAGAGGTGGCTAAGCTTTGTGCAACTATGGCAGCAGAAATGGGGCTCAATGTCAAGCTTGCAAAAAGAGCGGGATTACTGCATGATATAGGAAAGGTTAATCAGGAAGAATCGGATTTGCCTCATGCTATTTTGGGAATGGAAATGGCGAAAAAATACAAAGAGAATCCAGAAGTAATAAATGCAATTGGTGCTCACCATGACGAAATTGAAATGACTTATCTTATATCTCCAATTATTCAAGTTTGTGATGCAATTTCGGGATCAAGACCTGGTGCTAGACGTGAAATGATGGAGTCTTATGCTAGAAGGCTAAGAGATTTAGAAGATTTGGCTCTTTCGTTTAGAGGAGTAGAAAAATGTTATGCAATACAAGCAGGTAGGGAATTGAGGGTAATTGTTGATGCTGAGAATTGCTCTGATGAACAAGCAAATATGATGTCATTTAATATTTCTCAAAGAATTGAAAAGGAAATGCAATATCCTGGGCAAATAAAAGTAATTGTGATAAGAGAAATGAGAGCAGTAGCCTATGCTAAATAAGTAATAATAGGTTTATTTTTCTTGAATTTTTCCAATATTTTGAATTACCAATAAAAGACCACTATTTCAAATAATAGTTCTTTTGTTGGTTTTTTTTCTAAGTTATTTGAATGTATTTTATTCAAATAACATTAGTTTAATTAGTATAATACTTTTGTGTCGATTCTAATTCGTATTTTGATATGTTTAATATTTTAATGAATATTTAATTTTGTTTTTGTACTATTTGTAGTAATTTAGCACTAAGAAGAAGATTTAATTAAAAGAGATAATTAATAAACAAAAACTGTTATGGCTGAGTCAGCGAAACTGTTAATTGACGGAAAAGAATTTGAATTTCCTGTGGTAGAAGGTACCGAAAATGAAAAGGCAATTGATATTTCAAGCTTAAGAGCTAAAACAGGTTATGTAACTATAGACGAAGGATATAAAAATACTGGAGCTACTTATAGTTCAATAACTTTTTTAGATGGAGAGGAAGGGATTTTAAGATATAGAGGCTATTCTATTGAAGAGCTAGCTGATAAAGCAGATTTCTTGGAGGTATCTTATCTACTGATATATGGGGAATTGCCTACCAATGAACAATATAATACGTTCTCTTCGAAAATCACCAAGCATACAATGGTGAATGAAGATATGAGGAAGATATTTGACGGTTTCCCTGTAAATGCTCACCCTATGGGAATTATGTCTTCTCTTGTAAGTGCAATGTCAGGTTTTTATCCTGATTCCTTTGATGACAAAAAACCAGATAATACAGAACTACATATTATTAGATTATTAGCAAAATTTCCAACATTAGCCACTTGGTGTTATAAAAAATCTCAAGGCCATCCGATTAACTATCCAAAGAATAGTTTGGATTATTGTGCAAATTTCTTAAATATGATGTTTGCATTGCCTGTGGAAGATTACAAAGTAGATCCAGTGGTAAGTGCAGCTTTAAATAAATTATTGATTTTACATGCCGATCACGAACAAAATTGTTCTTCTTCTACAGTTCGTTTAGTGGGGTCTTCTAAAGCTAATATCTATTCGAGTATTTCTGCCGGCATTTCAGCTCTTTGGGGCCCTTTACATGGGGGTGCAAACCAAGAAGTAATAGAAATGTTAGAAGAGATAAAAAATGATGGCGGAGATGTGCAGAAATATATAGATAAAGCCAAAGATAAAAATTCAGGTTTTAGACTTTTCGGTTTTGGACATCGAGTTTATAAAAATTTTGATCCTAGAGCAAAAATAATAAAAAAGGCAGCCTACGATGTTTTAGAAAAATTAGGAGTAAAGGATCCAGTTCTTGAAATAGCCAAAGGATTAGAAGAAGCAGCATTAAAAGATGATTACTTTGTTTCAAGAAAACTCTATCCAAATGTTGATTTTTATTCTGGAATTATCTATAGAGCTCTAGGCATTCCCACAAATATGTTTACGGTAATGTTTGCCATAGGTCGTTTACCAGGTTGGATAGCACAATGGATAGAACTTAGAGACCAAAAACAAGCAATAGGTCGACCTAGACAAATATATACAGGAAATACTGAAAAGGATTTTGTAGAAAGATCAAAAAGATAAAAAAAGCTCCTCGGTCTGAGGAGCTTTTTCCATTTTAACAAACCTGGTAGCGTTATTAACAATTATTTTATTTTTAAATATACTTCCATAAAACTATTTTTCTTTCTTCTGCTAAGTTCTACTGTAAAATTGTTTGTTAAACTAATTTTATTATTTTCATTTGGTTTGAATCCTTGCACATGAGAAAGGTTAATTAAATATGATTTGTGGGGTCTGAAAAAATTTAAGGTGGAAAATTTAGTCTCCAATTGCTTCAAAGTTTTTGATAACACTATTTTTTGACCATTTAAAAGATAAATTTCTGAGTAATTGGCCTCCGCTCTCATAAAAATAATATTTTTTGTTAAAACAGTATTTTTGCCGACTAAATGTATTTTTGTGTCCATTGGGAATCTATTTTTTTAAAAGGATTCATATTTAATTAAAAGGGTTGGAAGGGGAATTAAATATTACTTCACTAAATTTAAACGTAAGCCAATATTAATTTGGGGATTTGCAAAAAAAGGCTTTGGAGCCACTTCTAAATAGCCTCCAGCATCTAAAAACACCGCTAAATCGTTTTCAGGTATTTCAAATTCAATTCCAGCATTTCCAGCTGGGCCAACAGAAATTACTTTAAAAGAATCTCTATTTCCTGAACCTAAAGGCCTATTTCTAGAATTTAATTGCCCGCCAAAACCGTAATAAACATGCAATCTTTCTTTCCTCGTCAATGTTTTGTGCCAGCTATAAATTCCTTGTACCATAAAACCTGCTTGATCATAAATTGGGGCTGGATTTTTGTTTTTATTATAATATCGAGTGCTACCATAAATAAAACCATAACTTCCAATATTAACATCGAATGCTTTCTCTCCATAGCTAAAATACTTTCTAATATTTAATCCCACTGGCTCACCAATTTTTAAACCTATTGCCCAATTTTTATCATACTGGGCGGAAGAAATATAGCTAGAAAATAATGCTAGTAATAATAAAATTAGGTTTTTTTTTATCATTTTTAATTTAGATTTCAACTTCTGCTTTCTCAATAATATAATTTAATTCGTTAATATCATCCGTATTTAAAGTAAAAATTCCATTTATTGTTACTCTATCATCGGTATTAAATCGTTTACTCACTTTTTTAAATTTAACAGAAACAACAGACTCAGGACCAGCCTGACCACAAAAAAAGCAGGAAGCAAAAGGGTTTGCAGATAAGACATAATAATTTGCATCCACATCAACAGGAATCATATAGCCAGTTAATTCAACTTCTTTTCCTTTTAGACTTGTTACTTTTGTACCAAATAATGGTTCTAGAATAAACATTCCTTCTTCCTTATTCCATTTCTTTTTAAAAGTTACATCTCTAAGGTTTTCCCACGTTATTTTAACTGGGGGATTTGCTATACTAAAAGAAAGCAAGGGTATCAAGGTTATTATTAAAAGAATTGAGATTATTTTTTTCATTTTTTAATCGTTTGCCAATGTTTTCGAAATATTAATTTTATAAACTCCTAAAGAAGGAATTGCTGCTGCAAAAATACCAACTAATAACGCTCCAATCAAAAGAATTATTTCTTCTTTTTGTAAAACCATTTGATTTAAAGTATAATTCATGTTTGATTCTAAAGCATTAGAAGCTAAATAAAGCCCAATTCTACTTAATAAAATTCCCAAAACGTATCCAATAAGACTAAGAAAAAGTCCCTCTAACATTAACATTCCAAATAATTTTGTTCGTTTTGCTCCCATTGAAAGCATAAGTGCCATCTCATATTTTCTTTCTTTTAATGAATTATACAAAGTTACAAATACGCTTATACCGCTAATTAAAATTATTGCTAAAGCCAATAAATTAATGGCGTCTATCCCTATTCCCATAAGCTCAAATAATCGATTAATTTCAATAGCTGGTAAGGCTGCTTGCATATTTGTGTTTGAATTGATATTTCTTGGAATAGTCATCAAGCCCATAGGAGATCTGAATTTCACTAAAGCACAAGTAATTTCTTTTTTCAAAAAGTCTTCATCATTTGGGGATTGATTTTTAATTGCTCCATGTTCATGAACATCCCATACAGTTTCAAGACTCGTTAAAATTAAGTTATCTATTACGGAGTTATTGTATTTTAGAATTCCAATTACCATTAATTTCTCTTCTTCATGCACTTCTCCTTCTTCTTTAAATCCATGTGCACTGCTAAATGAGTCACCCAATTTTAATCCTAACTGTTTTGAAACAGAGGATCCTAAAACTACCTGTTTTACATCATTAAATAATTGACCATCAGAAAAGCTTGCTTTAAAATGTTCTATATACTTTTTATTTGTTCCTACTATTCTAAAGCCTTTGTAATTATCGCCCATTGAAATTGGAATAAATTCTTTCACCAATGGATTTTTGGATATCATATTGGCCTCAGCTAATACTATATTACCAGTAGGGGCATCTATTTGATATACACCAGATAATATTAGTTGAAGGGGGCTACCTTTAGCTCCGACTACCATATCGATACCTGAAATATTTTTTGAGAATTTATCTTCTAATTGTTTTCCGATGGTTACTACCAATGAAATAATACAAATTCCAAACATCATCAATACAATACATAAAAAACTAGTAAGTTTTTTCGCCGCTAAATTTTTCCAAACTATTTTTAAAAGCATTTTAAAGTGTAATTTGGTTTGAAAATTTATTTTTTAGCCTTTGGTCATGGGTAACAATTACCAAAGCAGCTCCAATGGCTTCTGACTGGTTCTTAAGAAGTGAGATTACATTTTCACAATTTGTATCATCAAGAGCAGAAGTAGGTTCATCTGCTAAAATAATTTTTGGATTGTTCATTAATGCACGAGCAATACAGACTCTTTGTTGCTCACCTCCACTTAGTTCTTGTACTTTTTTTGATAGCAATTCTGAAAATCCTAAGGTTTTAGCTAGTGCCCTCGCTTTTTCTATATTGAGTTTTTTGTTTGATAAATAGTTAGCTAATAGCAGATTATCAATCACAGACAAAGAATTGATAAAATAGGATTTTTGGTAGACTAAGCCAATATTTAGCGCTCTAAAATCTACAATTTGTTTAGAATTTAAAGAACCACATTCAGTCCCATTTATAGTTATATCGCCACTAGTAGGTTGAATCAATAATCCTAATAAATTCAAATATGTTGTTTTACCAGATCCAGAATTTCCTAAAATTAATAGTGTTTGTTTAGCTGTGCAATAGAGGTCAGGAAAGTTAAATTTATGATGTAATGAATATCCAAAAGTAAGATTTTTTGTTGATAACATAGATGTTGAATAACTTTTTCAAAATTAATTTAAAATAGTACATATTACAAATTAGATATGTTTTTTAATGCTATTTTAATTTATTATTTCAAGCGTCCAACTAAATAATATCGCATTAGCATAATCACCAATTATTAAGCATTTTAAAGGCTTTTGATTTGAAGGGGGTACTTTTTGTTACCAATATTAAATCCGATGGGATTGTTGATTATCTTTACTTAAAATCTTAGCACTCCTTTTTCTTAATTTAGTCGGATGTCTATAATTAATTTTTTGAAATTTAATTTTATCATTTTGCAATCAATTCCCTTTTTCTAATGTTGTAAATTATATAAATTAAACTTTAAATTAAATAGTATTATGTCACTAAGATTAGGAGATATTGCCCCAGATTTTACTGCTGAATCTACCGAAGGTTCTATTCGATTTCACGAATGGTTAGAAGATAGTTGGGGCATGCTTTTTTCGCATCCTGCAGATTTTACTCCAGTTTGTACTACCGAATTGGGTAAAACAGCTCTTTTGAAAGGTGAATTCGAAAAGAAAGGTGTTAAGGTTATTGCAGTTTCTTTGGATGATTTAGCTTCTCATAATAAATGGATACCTGATATTGAAGAAGTAAATAATGTAAAAATGAATTTTCCTATTATAGCAGATCATAATAGGGTAGTGGCAGAACTTTACGATATGATACATCCAAATGCTTCAGAAAAAGCAACCGTAAGGTCAGTTTTTATTATTGGTCCTGATAAAAAGGTAAAATTAATGCTGACCTATCCAGCGAGTACGGGTAGAAATTTT
>JANNWE010000350.1:0-1722 GCA_031414675.1 Cytophagaceae bacterium | reverse complement strand
CAACAAGAAAAAAAACAAATTGCCCTTTTCATACTGAAGCAAACTCTTACTTTGTAGAAAATACTTTTATTCATTTAGTTTTTTTGTTTAAACGATTTTCCTTCCTTCTTTGACAATTAAAGCTATAAATACGAGCAATTTTTCCCTTGTTTTTATTCCAAAATCCTCTCCCCTATTCCTTATCAATTATTTTTCATCAGGAAAGGGTGCAGTTTTATTGCTAATTTTAAATACCGGCATTGGCGATTTCCACTTTCGCAATTGTTCCGAAAGCAAGAAGGAAAGGGACGCCACTTTATCGGGGTATTGAAGAGAAAGATCATTGTTTTCACCAATATCCTTATTCAGATTATATAATTCCTTTTTTCCATTGCGTAAATTGTAAACCATTTTCCAATCGCCCTTTCTTACTACACTGAAGTAATTAATACCGGGACCATCTTTATTTGTCCACTTGTTTGGCATATGCCAGTATAGCACTCTGCTGCTATCGCTATATTGCGGGTTTAGCAAAACGGGCAGAAAACTTTTGCCATCAATGGTTTGTGATACTTTGTAGGCTGTTATTCCAGCCATTTGTAAAATAGTCGGGAAAAAATCTTCACTAATTACGTATTGATCTGCTATTGTACCGGGTTTTATTTTATCCGGCCATTTTACAATCATGGGTTCACGAATACCCCCTTCATAAACAGATCCTTTGCCTGCTTTTAGCGGAAGGTTGTGTGTATATTGCACCCCGCCCCTTGGAGGAGACAAACTCAATCCACCATTATCGCTCATAAAAATTATAACGGTATTTTGATCCAGCTTTTTTTCTTTTAGATAATTCATTAAATCGCCCAAACTTTTATCCATTCCTTCAATTAAGCTTGCATATTTAGCTTCAATAGGATCCAAGCCTGCATCCAAATATTTTTGAAAAAACCTATAGTCGGCCATGAATGGTGAATGTACTGCATAATGAGACATATGGAGAAAAAAAGGCTGCTTGTTACGAATTGGAGCATCCATTGCTTTTATTGCTTCTAAAGTAAGTGCTTCCGTTAGAAAAGTATCAGACCCAAAATATTCTTCTAAATCGGGCACGGCTTGCGCAGATGCTTTCCCAGGAATGTTACCAAAATTATCCGTCGCATAATAACTTTGAGGGTGGCCTGCTGCATGGCCAGAGACGTTTACCATAAATCCCATATTTTGTGGGTTAGCACCCGGAGTTCCCGCAGAAGCCCAATGAGCTTTGCCAACATGAATAGTAAAGTATCCTGCGTCCTTCAGTAAACTCGGAAATGGAGTTGCCACTGCTGTTCTTTCAATGCCCGGTTGTGGACTTAGGCCGTTGATATTCCATGCTGAAGGCAGAAACAAATCGTCTGCTGCATCGCTATTATTGTTTTTGGTAGGTGAAGTCCAATTTGTAATGCCCAAGTGTGCGGGATTCATTCCACTAAGGATACTTGCACGGGTAGGTGTGCACACGGGTGCAGCATACGCATTCGTAAATTTCATGCCTTCTTGGGCCAGTATTTCCATATTTGGGGTATGAAATTGTTTGTTCAGCGGAGTTTTCTGGCTCCAAAAAGGAACTGAACTATCTTGCCAACCCATATCATCAACCAAAAAAATGATAATATTGGGCTGGCTTTGTGCACTGACAAATTGACTCCAAACAGAAATACCGAAAATCATTAATAGTCTTAACATCAATTTATTGTTCAATAT
>JANNWE010000349.1:0-2039 GCA_031414675.1 Cytophagaceae bacterium | reverse complement strand
GGTTGGGGAGGGAGTTTAGTTTTCTACAATGCTTATATTCCGCAAATAGCCACAGAAGATAATTTTGACAAATTGAGTGCCAAAGGTTTCGTGCTTGGATATATAGGTTCGGTTATTTTATTGATCATAAATCTTTTAATGATTTTGAAACCGGAGTTTTTTGGATTATCAGAAGCGGATTCTAAATCTGGACTTACCTCACGCATTGCTTTTTTAACGGTGGGTATTTGGTGGGCCGGATTTGCGCAAATTCCTTTTTACTATTTACCTAAAGATGAGAAAGTTAAGTATAAAAATGAATGGCTAAAAAAAGGATTTCAACAATTAAAGCATGTGTTTTTAGAAACACAGAAACGTACCTACATGAAACGGTTTCTAGCTGCATTCTTTGTGTACGATATGGGGGTAATGACCGTAATATATGTAGCTACAATTTTTGCTGATAAAGAATTAAACATTCCTAGAGATGGTCTGATAACGACCTTGTTATTAATACAATTGGTGGCTATTCCGGGCGCCTATTTGGCCTCCTTTCTATCCAAAAAATTTGGAAATACCATTGCTTTGCGAATCGAAATTTCGATTTGGACATTGGTGCCTATTGGAGCCTATTTTACTACAACTGCTCAGCAATTTTATGGCATTGCCGTTATGGTTGGTTTGGTTATGGGTGGAATTCAAGCTTTATCCAGATCAACATTTGCCAAATTAATACCCGAAGAAACGGATAAGTCTGCCGCATATTTTTCATTTTACGATGTGACTGAAAAAATTGCAACCGCCTCTGGCACTTTCATTTTTGGGTTTATTATCCATACTACTGGCAACATGCGTTTTTCAATATTATTTTTAATCGTTCTTTTTGTTATTGGATTTTTATTATTGTCCCGAATCCCTTCTAAAAATATTTATAAAGATTAATGAATTTTTTAATTACAGACTTAAATATTAAACTAGATGGTCATAAACTTGGATTTATTAACAACCTCATTCAATATATTGAAAAATACAGTTTTACTGATGTTTATCATTTTCTAGTTAATAATTCAGAAATATTTCATATTTCAAAATCAAATTCAGAAAATATAAAAATTCATACATTAACTAAAGAAGAACAAAGTAGTTTTGATAAGGATATTCGGTTTTTGGAGAAAGCTCAAATCCAATGGAACATTATTGAAGAATATTCAGCAAAATTAGCAATCAATCATGTAGTCTTGATGGAATTAGATCCTTACCAAGTAGCTATTGGTAAAAAAAATACGAATTTCAGTATTGCTGGTATTTGGTTCAGGCCATACCATAGAATGCAACCAGAAAATGATAGTTTATTAGCAAAAGCTCGATATTGGATATATAAAAATCAAAAGAGAATAACCTTATATTTTGCATTAAGAAACAAAAATCTATTAAAAGTCTTTGTTTTAAATGATGAAGAATTACCTGGATTACCCAAAAATAAAAGGTTTTTTTATCTTCCTGATCCTTGTTTTCAATATCCTCAACTTAAAGATTTTGATCTTAAGAAAAAATACGATATTCCTGAAGGAAACTTAATTCTTTTACAATTTGGATATATTGATGAAAGAAAAAATTCTGAAAACATTCTTTTAGCTTTAAATGATTTAGAACCAGAGATTTCAAGAAACATATCTTTACTTATCATAGGCAAATTTAGAGAAAACTATGAACAGGATTTATGGAATTTGAAAAATTTAAGTTCAGCATATCAGTTGGTTACTTTGGACAGTTTTATATCTGATTCTGAAATGGAGTCCACATTCTCTCAATCTGATGTTATCTTAAGAATGAATCTTAATTTTTATGGTTCTAGTGGAGTGGTTGGTAATGCGGCTAATCATAATAAACCTTGTATCGTGTCTTCTTACGGAGTTATGGCCGATCAAGTAAATAAATATAAAATGGGTAAAATTATTGATCCAACCGATATTAATGAAATTAGGAATACGCTGATTTTTTATTTTAAAAATCCCCAAAGTAGAATCATTAATGGTGAAAAATATCGTGTATCACATAGT
>JANNWE010000348.1:0-3810 GCA_031414675.1 Cytophagaceae bacterium | reverse complement strand
AATTTATTCTATTTTTACCTTCTGTGGAGGAGGCTATTGATGGCGTTTTTATGAATGAGCTAGAAAATGATTTTAAAGACGAACATGAAGATGAGTTTGGAGGAACTGGAGAAAATGATTATTGAAATTTAAAAATGTAACATATTGGAATTTAGAGTTTTAGGAACTGGTTCGGCAACTCCTCAATTAAATAGAAATCCTTCAGCTTTTGTTTTGAGTATTGATAATTACCTCATTCTTATTGATTGTGGAGAAGGAACTCAATTTCAGTTTTTAAAATACAAAGTTAAGGCGAGTAGGATTAAGCATATACTAATAAGTCACTTGCATGGCGATCATTATTTCGGTCTTATTGGCCTAATTTGTTCATTTAACCTGAATAAAAGAACTGAACCACTTATAATTTTTGGGCCTTCAGGTCTAAATGATATAATTGTTAACCAATTGAAATTTTCCAATACAATTTTACATTTTCCGTTGCACTTCATTAAAACTAATTCAGAGCATCCTGAATTGCTTTTTCATAATGATACTTTTGAGATAAGTACTTTCCCACTAAAACACAGAATTCCTTGTACAGGCTTTTTAATAAAAAGCTTTGGGAGTAAAAGAAAAATTAGGGCAGAACTTTTGCCATCAAATTTCCCAATTCCCTATTTTAAAATGTTAAAGAATGGAGAAGATGTATTTGATGAATTAACAGGAATAACCTTCAAAAATCAAGAATATACTATTGCTGGAAGTGAAAATAAATATTTCGCGTATTGTTCAGACACAATTTATGACGAAGGAATAATTCAACATATTACATCCTGTGATTTAATATATCATGAAGCAACTTTTAGTAATGACAACGAAACAAGGGCAAAACAAACTTTTCATTCTACTGCCTCCCAAGCCGCAATTATAGCAAAGAAAGCCAAGGCCAAAAAATTAGTTCTGGGACATTTTTCCTCAAGGTATAAAACAATAGACCATTTCTTAGCGGAAGCAAATGCCATTTTTCCTTCTACTTCTTTAGCAGTTGAAGGTGAAAGTTATATTATTTGAATATTTTTTATAAAATTTTCTTTACAAACAAAGATGTAAAATTAAAAAATCTATAAAGTCTATGAGAATAGTAGATTATTAAATAGTTTTGTCAAAAAAATAAAAAAGCATGTTAAGCTTTAGAACGGAATTAGAGAATCCCATTGTAGAAAAAGATATAATAGATCTTGAAAAAAAGATCAGATTGTTTCAAAACGGTGAAATTCATGAAGATAAATTTAGAAGCTTAAGGCTAGCTCGTGGTGTTTATGGACAAAGACAACACGGGGTTCAGATGGTAAGAATAAAATTACCATATGGTAAAATGACTTTTAAGCAATGGAAAAAAATTGCAGAAGTCTCTGATGAATATTCTACAGGAAACCTTCATTTAACAACTCGACAAGATGTTCAGATACATTTTGTTAGTTTAGATAGAACACCACAGCTTTGGGCACAATTAGAGGAGGACAGCGTTACACTTCGTGAGGCTTGTGGAAATACAGTAAGAAATGTAACAGCATCGGTTACGTCTGGTATAGATATAAATGAGCCCTTTGACATTACACCATATGCTCAGTCATTTTTTGAATATTTTTTAAGAAATCCTATATGTCAGGAAATGGGAAGGAAGATTAAAATGTCATTTTCAAATACTGATGAAGATACAGCTTTAGCGTATATCCATGATTTAGGCTTTATTCCCAAAATTAAAGATGGAAAAAAAGGATTTAAGGTTTTTGTGGGAGGCGGTTTAGGTGCACAACCCAAAATGGCTGATTTAGCATATGAATTTTTAGAAGAAGATCAGATTATTCCTTTTACTGAGGCAGTATTAAGGGTATTTGATAGAAATGGAGAAAGAAATTCAAGAAGTAAAGCTAGAATGAAGTTTTTAGTTCAAAAAATAGGATTTGAAAAATTCATGAATCTGGTTGAAGAGGAAAGAATTGCTAATAAAAATCAATTTTTTCAAATTAAATCTGAAGGTTTTTTACAAATTCCAAGTATAAAACTAAGTGATTATGTGATTTCAGAAGATAAAGAATTTGAAGTTTGGAAAGAAACTAACACATTTGAGCAAAAGCAAAAAGGATACTTTGGAGTTTATGTTAGAGTTCATTTGGGTAATATTTCCTCTTCTAAATCTAGAGGGCTAATTGAATCTTTAAGTGGATATGTGGATGATGATGTGAGAGTTACAATAAACCAAGGATTAATGTTTAGATTTGTTCCTGCTCAAAATTTGGCCTATGTATTCCATGCTTTAAAAGAAAATGGATTGGCACAACCGGGTTCAAATAGTGTTGCGAATATTACTGCTTGTCCGGGCACAGATACTTGTAATTTGGCGATTTCAGATAGTACCAATATCACAACCGAATTTGAAAAAGTGATAAATGAAGAATATTCTGACCTTGTAAAGAATGATGATATCAAAATAAAGATTTCTGGTTGTATGAACT
Source organism: Cytophagaceae bacterium (assembly GCA_031414675.1). Lineage (GTDB taxonomy): Bacteria > Bacteroidota > Bacteroidia > Cytophagales > Spirosomataceae > Leadbetterella. Next base: position 1,315 of record JANNWE010000348.1, on the reverse strand, counting down.
CCTGTGGTCAGCATGGTATGGCTCAAATAGGCTTTCATGGCAGTTCTTTAAAAGCAAATGACAAGCGAGTGCTACCCGCACTGCAAGTATTGCTTGGCGGAGGCTCTTTAGGAGATGGGTTTGGAAGAGCGGCTGAAAAAATAATAAAAGTGCCTTCTAAAAAAGGGCCAGAAGTATTACGTTTTATTTTCAATGATTTTCAAGAAAATAGAATTGATTCCGAATATTTTAATGATTATTTTGATAGAAAAGGAAAAATTTATTTTTATGATTTATTAAAACCATTAGCACGATTAGAAGAACTTAAAGATTCAGATTTTGTAGATTGGGGACAAGAGATTGCTTTTGAAACTGCAATCGGTGTAGGAGAATGTGCTGGAGTTATGATAGATTTAATTGGCACATTATTTTTAGAAGCCAACGAAAAAATTTCAAATGCAAAAGATGCATTTGGTGAGGAACTATGGGCTGACGCTATTTATCATGCATATTCAGCTCAAATAAATGCAGCAAAAGCTTTATTGTTAGATATTGAGGTAAATTGTAGCACACAAACAAAAGTAATAAACGAGTTTTCAAATCATTTTGATACTGACTTTGAAGCAAAGGTTTTGCAAATAAATAAAAATTCGCCTTCAAAAGAATTTGCTTATAAATATATAGCTCAAGCAGAAGAATTTTGTCTTATTGCACCAAGTAAAAGAGAATTTAGTAAAGCATAATTGTGAATGGAAACAACAAACTACAGAAAAAATCCAAAACTTACACTAGTTGGGGCTGGACCTGGAGATCCTGAGCTCCTTACATTAAAAGCAGTAAATGTTTTAAGAGAAGCCGATGTAGTATTGTATGATGCACTTGCAAATATTCAGATTTTAGACTATTGCCATCCTTTTTGTGAAAAAATTTATGTTGGTAAACGTGGTCATGAAAAAGGGATAATTCAGGAGAGCATTAATCAATTAATTGTTGAAAAGGCTTTTGAAAAAGGTCACGTTGTTCGACTAAAAGGAGGAGACCCATTTGTATTTGGGAGAGGAATTGAAGAGGCAGAATATGCACATGAAAGAGGGATTGAAGTAGATTATGTGCCGGGTATTTCTTCCGTTTTTTCAGGAGGTAATCATTTTATACCTTTAACCGACCGAAGGCAATCTGATGGTTTTTGGGTTATTACAGGCCATAAATCTGATAAATCATTTAGTTCGGACTTGGAATTGGCTGTTAAATCAAATTCAACTTTGGTTTTGCTAATGGCAATGTCAAAATTGGAATTTATTTCTAATGTTTTTTGTAAAAATGATAAAGGGAATGA
>JANNWE010000347.1:0-1914 GCA_031414675.1 Cytophagaceae bacterium | reverse complement strand
TCCTCCAAACATTGAGCACAATCTATCAAATCCTAATGCAATTCCCCCATGTGGAGGCGCGCCAAATTCAAAGGCGTTCATTAAAAATCCAAATTGTTTTTGAGCCTCTTCTTTTGAAAAACCAAGCACATCAAACATTTTTGCTTGTAGGTCTTTATTATGAATACGAATACTTCCGCCGCCAATTTCTACACCATTTATTACAATATCATAAGCGTTTGCCCTAACGGCTCCTGGATTGCTGTTTAAAAGTTCAATATCTTCTGGTTTTGGAGAAGTAAATGGATGATGCATAGCAAACCAACGATTTTCTTCTTCACCATATTCTAACAATGGGAAATCTAAAACCCAAAGGACTTTGTATTCTTGTGGACTTCTAAGTCCCAATCGATTGCCCATTTCTAGTCTTAACTCATTCAATTGCTTTCTAGCTTTATCTTCTTTTCCAGATAGAATCAGAATTAAATCTCCAGATTTTGCATCAAATTTTTCTCCAATTGCTCTTAAATCTTCCTCAGAATAAAATTTATCTACGGAAGATTTTACAGTTCCATCTGAATTAAAGCGAATGTAAACCATTCCTTTGGCTCCAATTTGAGGCCTTTTTATCCATTCAGTTAGTTCATCTATTTGTTTCCTTGTATATTCTGCACAATTTTCAGCTTTTATGCCCACTATCAATTCAGCATCGTCAAAAATTTGGAAGCCTTTATTTTTTACAAGCTCATTAATTTCAACGAATTGCATTCCGAAACGCAGGTCTGGCTTGTCCGAACCATATACCTTCATCGCATTGGCATAGGTCATTCTTGGAACTTCTGCCAATTCAATATCTTTTACAGTTTTAAAAAGGTGCTTTATTAAACCTTCAAACATATTTAATACATCCTCTTGCTCTACAAAAGACATTTCGCAATCAATCTGAGTAAATTCAGGCTGCCTGTCTGCTCTTAGATCTTCGTCTCTAAAACATTTTACTATTTGATAATAACGATCAAAACCCGAAACCATCAAAAGCTGCTTAAAAGTTTGGGGTGATTGTGGTAAGGCATAAAATTCACCAGGATTCATTCTACTAGGTACCACAAAATCTCTAGCCCCCTCAGGAGTTGATTTTATCAAAACAGGCGTTTCAACCTCAATAAATTCTTTTGAATCTAAATATATTCTGGTTTGTTGAGCAACTTTATGACGTAACAATAAGTTTTTTCTGACTGGATTTCTTCTTAAATCTAAATATCGATACTTCATTCTAAGCTCGTCTCCTCCGTCTGTTTCATCTTCAATTAAAAATGGCGGAAGTTTTGCGGAATTTAATATATCAAATTCTTCAACGAGAATTTCAATTTCTCCAGTTGGAATTTTGTCGTTTTTAGATAGCCTTTCCACAACCTTGCCTTGTATCTTCACAACAAATTCTCTTCCAATTGTACGTACTTTTTCTATTAGTCCATCATTTGATTTGCCTTCTTCAAAAATTAATTGAGTAACTCCATATCTGTCTCTAAGGTCTATCCAAATCATTCCCCCTTTGTCACGAACACGCTGTATCCAACCACATAGAATAACATTTTTATTTATATCCAAAGTCCGAAGTTCACCACAAGTATGGGTTCTTAACATAATAGTGCTTTAAAATTTGGGTGCAAAATTAAGAAAATTTAGCTAAGGAAAATGTTTAATTCCAATTTATTCCAATTATAGTGGAAATAATTTATAGGGGAAAGGAAGATTTTAAATTGAGAATGATTGCTAAGGCTACGAGTTTTTGATTAGAAAATAATAGCAATCTTTGGAGTAAAGAAACAAATAATTTAAACAATATTTTCTTTAGTGATAATAAAAGCCATAATAAAATAGGCTAAAATTAAACCTCCAAAGCTGAAAAATGTAACTAGTGCAAAAGCAATTCTT
>JANNWE010000346.1:0-5558 GCA_031414675.1 Cytophagaceae bacterium | reverse complement strand
GAGTCAATAGCGGCTTTATTAAGCTCAAGCTTCGATATTCCTTTTTGAAGAGATTTTAATGCTATTATTGTATGTGCAAGGGGTACACCAATATTTCGTAAAACCGTGGAGTCGGTTAAGTCTCTTTGCAGTCTTGAAATAGGTAATTTTGCCGAAAAGTGTTCGAAAAGTGCATTGGCTATTCCAAGATTACCTTCGGCGTTTTCAAAATCTATAGGGTTTACTTTATGAGGCATGGCCGAAGATCCTATTTCACCCGCTTTTATTTTTTGTTTGAAATAATTCATCGAAACATATTGCCAAACATCTTTTGAGAAATCTATAAGAATGGTATTTATTCTTTTTAGCGAGTCACAATAGGCCCCAAAATTATCATAATGCTCTATTTGTGTGGTGGTTTGGCTTCGGTTTAGTCCAAGCGTTTCATTTACAAATTTATTTCCAAACTCCACCCAGTTAATTTCAGGATAGGCTATAGCATGAGCGTTGAAGTTTCCTGTAGCTCCTCCAAATTTTGCAGAATAGGGAATTGCTGATAATAAAGCTATTTGGTTAATTAACCTTTCCACAAAAACCAACATTTCTTTCCCAAGCCGGGTAGGAGTGGCTGGCTGACCATGCGTTTTGGCTAACATCGGAATGTTTTTCCATGTTTCAGAAATCGCTTGAATTTGAGACAATACAAGCATTAATTGGGGATAATATACAGTTTCGTGTGCTTCTTTAAGTGAAAGCGGAATGGCGGTATTGTTAATGTCTTGTGAGGTTAAACCAAAATGAATAAATTCTGCATATTTTTCAATTCCTAAATTTTCAAAACGCTTTTTTATGAAATATTCCACAGCCTTCACATCATGATTGGTGGTTTTTTCAGTTTCCTTTATTTCTAATGCATTTTCTTCGGTAAACGCAGAATATATAAGCCTAAGTTCGGTAAATAAGTTTTTAGGAAAATCTATAAGTTGGGGTAAGGGATGCTCAACAATTTGAATGAAGTATTCGATTTCTATCTGAACACGGTATTTAATTAATCCAAATTCTGAGAAATACGAAGCTAACTCTTTCACTTGATGGCGGTATCTACCATCTATTGGCGAAATGGCACTTAAAGAATTTAATTGCATAATTAGTTTTATAAACTGTAAATTTACTAAATTGCTTTCAAATATTAACCTTATTAACCCCTTACATTTATGGAATCCTCTCCTTTTTTAGGCGAACTACTTGGCACAATGATACTTATATTATTAGGTGATGGGGTAGTAGCCAACGTTTTACTAAAAGGAACTAAAGGAAATAATAGCGGACTTATTATTATAGCTACGGGTTGGGCTTTCTCTGTGATGATTGGGGTTTTTGTGGCTCAGAAATTTGGGAGTTCAGCTGCTCATTTAAATCCAGCACTTACAATAGCTTTTGCTTTTCAATCGGGCGACTGGTCAAATGTTTTATCCTTTATTTCTGCACAATTTCTAGGTGCGTTTTTAGGAGCTACTTTGGTATGGATTTTTTATTATCCACATTGGACTATTACAGAGGACAAAGCTGCAAAATTAGGTGTTTTTTGTACTTCACCAGCTATAAAACATACGCCATCCAATTTTTTTGGTGAGTTTTTAGGAACTTTTATATTGTTTGTAGGCCTATCCTCTTTGTATTCAAATGTAGGTACTGGTTTTGGTCCTTATTTAGTTGGAATGTTGATTTGGGTGATTGGTGTCTCATTAGGAGGAACAACAGGATATGCTATTAACCCAGCGAGAGACTTAGGCCCACGTTTAGCTCATGCTATTTTACCTATAGCTGGCAAAGGAGGAAACGATTGGGAATATGCCTGGATTCCAGTGGTAGCTCCAGTTTGCGGAGCTTTAGCAGGGACTTTGTTATTCTAAAATTAAGTTAAAACAGTTTTTATCTAAGTTTTGTAGCCCTATTTTTTTGGTGTTTTAATTTTTGAAATAGGTTTTTATCTTTAATTTGTTATAATTAAAATTATTCCCAAACCATTCTGAAACAATAGCTTTTCGTTCCATCTGGATTTTCTTTTAAACTTCTTTCGGTGTTTTTTCCACCTAATTTTTTATAAAAACCAATAGCCGAAGTATTAGCCTCAAAAACCCAGAGATGCATTAATTTTGTTTTATATTTTTCGAAAATCAAGTCGGAGGCTTTATTTAATAATTTTTTGCCAATTCCTTTTCCTTTAAAATCAGGTTTAACGTGTAAATTATCTATTAAGCTTCCAAATGCTGTATCCTGATTTCCGAAAATGCATACGAAACCTAGCAAGGTATTGTTTGCTTCCGCCAAAATTATAAATTGGTTTATTGATGGATTGTCAAATCTGAATTTCCAAGTTTCCAGCCTATTTTTCAAAACATTTTTGGTTAAATATTCATCACTTAGTATGCCTTTATAGGCACTTTTCCAGCTTTCGGTATGTAAAATGGCAATCCCTTCGGCATCTTCTTTTGTGGCTTTTCTAAAAGACAGCATATTAATTTCTAATTCTATTTGTTTTCAAATTTAGTATTTATAGAAATGAACTTTAATCGTTCTCATCTAATTCAAAGATTTCCTCAACTTTTTTTGAGAAAAGCTGAGCTATTTTTAAAGCTAATACAGTAGATGGTACATATTTGTTAGATTCCATGGCATTGATTGTTTGCCGGCTTACTCCAATTTTTTCTGCCAAATCGGCTTGGGTGATATCTAGTATGGCGCGTTCTATTCTTATTCTGTTTTTCATGACTCTTTTGATTTATTTACAAAAATGATAGAATGAAAACGAACAATAAATATGATTAAAGGCGTAAACATGTTAAAGACAGTAACAGTAAAATAATTTAATCCATGAATAAAAATTGTAGCTAGAATTAAAAGCGCAAAGTTAACATAAATGGCTACTTGTAACGATTCTAATCTGATTTTTGCGATGTATTCATCTTCTAATTTTAGTTTGGAGAATGCAATTAAAACTAAGGAAATAATAAAACCGATTATGGCAATTTCATTCGTAAAGTTTACTGATTTAGAATCAATTCCCAGATCTTTGATAACTGTATATTGAAAAGGCAAATTGAATGATAGCCATTCAAACTCAAAATCAACAAATAAGCAATACAAGCCTAAAACTAAAAATGGAACACTAAATAAAATTCCAAAAATCTTAAATTGATTTGGAAACAAAAATCTTGATTTCATAATTATAAAATTTAAATGTAAAACAATATTTACCAAAAGTAAAGTATACTTTACATAAAAACAAATTTATTTTACATTATTTTTATGATATCAAGAAATCTATATAGTTTTCCTTGTCTAAAACTTTACAGATATTATTGGGGTAGGCTTCTTGAAATGATTTTGGAAATCTTACATTTTTGGGCGTCCATTTAATTTCAAAAGCATTCAGATTTCCGTCTCTTTCTTCTATATAATCTATTTCGGCTTGGTCTTTGGTTCTCCAAAAATATTTATTTACGTAAATCTGATTGTATGAAGTGTATTTGTATCTTTCTGAAATCAAGTAGTTTTCCCATAATGCTCCAATGTCTTGCCTTAGATCTATTTGGTTAAAGTTGTTGATCAGCACATTTCTAATTCCGTTATCAAAAAAGTAGTATTTCTTGCCTTTTTTTAGTTCATTTCTTGCATTTCTATGTAAACCTGGAAGTTTAAAAATTATGAATGCTTTTTCAAGTAGGTCTATGTATTTTTCTACTGTAGCAGTGTTAATATTGCCAATAGTTTTAGCGATTTCATGGAATCTTACTTCACTCCCTACCTGAAATGCCAATGCCTGAAGTAATTTTTCTAGAATGGATGATTTTCTGATTCCATCTAACATCAATATATCTTTGTACAAATAACTATTTGCAATTTCGATCAGTACCTCTTTTTCATTTCCCGGATTGTTTATTACTTCGGGGTATGTGCCATACACAAGTCTTGTATGTAAAAGCCGCTTTTCCTCCAAAAGTGATTTGTGTTTTGAAAGTTCATCAAAACCAAACGGAAATAAGAAAAATTCTCGTTTGCGACCCGTTAATGGTTCATTGGTTTGGTTTTGTAGGTCTAAAGCTGAGAAACCAGTCGCAATTATCTGAATGTCTGGGTAATTGTCAATGAGAAGTTTTAGCTTAAGACCTATCTCTGGTATTTGTTGGGCTTCATCTATTAGCACGAGTTTGCTGGTACTGCCGACAAGTTGAAGCAGCCTTGTGCTTGTGTTTGCATTGATAAATTCTTGCCTTATGTCAAATTCATCGGCGTTTAACCATTTTGACTCTACATTTAGTTCATTATGAAGTTTTTTCAACAAGGAAGTTTTTCCTACTTGCCTTGGGCCAATCAAGATAATAACTTTCTTTTTAAAGCAGCTGTCCTTCAAACGATTAAATATACTCCTTTCGATTTGCATTGCATCAATTTTTGTGTCAAAAATAATGCATTACTAAGCTTAATCAAAATTTAACGCCTATTTTTTATATTATAATCTAAATATCACGCCTATTTTTTAGATTATATTATAAATATTACGCCTATTTTTTAGATTGTATTCCATATACTTCGTTATTTTTCAGTTTTAGTTCTAAATAGTAGACTCAATAGTTAAAGAGCAAAAAAAAGGCATTCCCCAAATCAGGACAAATGTCCAAAAATGAGGTATGCCTTTTTTAGTTTGCATGAAAAAACAGTATGCTACATCTCATCTGCACTCGGGCCATAAGGGCCGGGAACTGGAATATCTAATAAGCGTAAACACACTTGAAGCTGAGCACGATGATGAGCATTTTGCCCCATAGCGTGTCTAAAGGTTTGCCATTTTTCTAATTTGAGCCATACTTGGTCTCCAGAGCCCATGATCCAAGGATCTAAAAGGATTTCATCTGTAGATTCTTCCAATACAATTCTTACTTCTGCTATACTATTTTCGAACCTTTCTAGCAGTTCTTCGGTAGTTTTACAATCTTTTGTGGGATAAGGGGAATTGGCAAAATCCCAATTGTCATATTTTAATCCCATCACAATCATTAAGGGTAGCTCGGCTAAATGGGTTGCCAAGGTTTTAATATCCATACTTTTAGGATGAGGTCTCCAGGTAAATTTATCTGTGGGTACAATTTCTAACATTCTACGGGTTTGAATGGCTTCAGCCTCAAATTCGCGTTTAAAAGATTCAATAAATGATATCATAGTTTTTTTAATTTAATAATGGTTAAATTTAGATACGTCCAGTGACAACAGGCTGTCAGCAGGGTTGAGGTTTTTTCGTATTTTTAAGATTGTGCACGGTTTTTAGCATGAATTAGATATCATGCATCCTTTTTTTGTCCAATAACCTATCTATCATTTTATTGATACGGGTCACTTTAGTTTCCAAATTTTTTACTTCAATTACCCAATCTATGTAATATTTTCTGTTGCTTTCAGAGATTGAATTAAAAAAAGCTAATGCATTGGGAAAGTCTTCTAAGCAATCAGATATTTCTTCGGGAACAAGTAAATCACTGTTGTCTAAATATAAACATACCTCCACTAGATCGCCTTCTTTA
>JANNWE010000345.1:0-4274 GCA_031414675.1 Cytophagaceae bacterium | reverse complement strand
AAAAAACTATACTGATTTAAAAATCAATATGTTGGTAACTTAATCTCATCCCGCTACCGCACGATTGCATCGTGTGGTGTGGAGAAAGGCTAAAAACCTACATTTTGATTTCTTTCGTCCCAAAATAGTCTTGGTAAGTGACTCTGTGTGGACCTATATTAAAATAATAACAACTAAGTTAAACATAATAATTAAAATTTGGAAAAATCGCCTTGATATTTTGCAGGTTAGTGCTTCTACCAACTTTTAGTAATTGGAAGGAAAATACTCCTTGTGTTCAGAGTCCCTGACGGAGACTCTGAATGGACGAAAAAATCAATATGTTGGTAACTTAACCTCATCCCGCTACCGCACGATTGCATCGTGTGGTGTGGAGAAAGGCTAAAAACCTTAAAAGAATTTAGTATTTATTGCTAGAATAAATTTTAATTTGGATTTAGGGAAAAGATTAAGAATCTTAAATTTCCACAAATCATAGTCACCAAAAGGAACTACGCACTTTGCTAATATTTAGCGCGTTTAGAGATTTCAGTGTGGTTCCGAGAACACAATGAGTTGACTCTTAATGGAAGCATAAAATGGAGTTGATAAGTGTATTAGAGTAGCCACGCGAGGCAATCGTGCGACAGCGGGGGAAATTTCGACAAATAAAAAATAAACTTTTCTTGTTTTAAATCACACCCTCAATGTCTAAAATAAAAATCCCCATCAAACTCGGAGTACCATGCGGGTTTTTGCTGGTCTTTGGTTTTTAGCTTTACGGCTTTTGAGGTTTCTTTTACTACTTCTTCTAGCTTTAGGTTGGGTTTGTCTATAAACTTTAGCAATTCTCCTGTGAATATTCCATTTCTGCTTCCTTCGCCCTCTAAGGCAGTTTGGTTGGCTGATGCAGCGTAGAATATAAATGAGCCTTGCGGATTTTGTGTGGGGGCCGAAAGGCCTCGCGATCCTGAGCCACGGGTGGTGTTTCTGGCATCCAAAGGATTGTCGCGGCAGGCATCCAAAATGATAATGTTAACTTTTGAATTTGCTTTTTTCATTTGACCAAAAAGCTCGTCCACTTCCACACAATATTTGTTGAAATCCTGGTCGGTTTTTATGGCCTCCGCATCAACCGGCACTAGAAAATTGGTACCGCTACCGTTTTGCAAACCGTGGCCAGCATAAAAAAACATCCCTACATCGTAATTGGCCAGTTCTCTGCCGAATTTTATGAAGGCCATGCTCATTTCTTCGGCTTTCAGGTTTTTGTGTTTGATAACCTTAAAACCTAGGCCTTCTAGTTTTTTGGCCATATCGTCTACGTCGTTGAGGGTATTGTTGAGCGGCTTATGTTTATAGTCGGCGTTGCCTATCAAAAGAGCTATTCTCCGCTCTTCAGCCTCCGGATTTTGCGATTTTATTTTATTAATTTTACGGATGGACTCCACGCTTCCTCCTGAGTTTTTGGCAACAAATCTCAGCATGGTAAGCTTGGCATCTGGTGGTATAGTTACCTGTTTTTCAAATCTATATGGGCAGTCGGGTTGTTTGGAAGGCACTATTACGAAATCTCTCGAAGTCAGCTCAACACCATCGGCATAAAGGCTCATAGTTGGTTTTTCTGAGCTGTTTACGCAGGCTTTTATGGTCACCATGTTTTCAGCTGTTTCTATACTTTCTTGGGTAGGATATACCCAGTTAATGGTCGGTTTAGAATATCTGGGTGTTTTTTTTACCACAACTTCCTCTTCTTCTGTTTGGACACCACAATCGCCACTTAAGGTTTCGAGTTTGTTTTTGCTGAAATTATCGTTTGAGTTTAATTCAATGGCATATTCAAAGTTCTCTTTGGCTTTTTTGCAATCTTCCAATTTGATATTTATCATACCTAAGTTCCTGAACGCCAAATAGATGTCTTTCATGTTAAGGTCGATAGATTTTTGGGTGTCTTCTATTGCCGAATCGATATCACCCAACATGATTTTTGAAAAACCGCGATAATGATATCCGTAAGGATCATTGGGTTTTTGTTTGATATAAAAATCGAAGTCAGCGATGCTTTGTTTCCATTTTCCATCGCTTAAATAGGCATTGCCTCGCCAGTAGTAGAGACTATAATCTGTTGATTTATACGGCATACTGAGTGAATAATTCTCAGCCGCTTTATCAAAATCAGACAGGGCGTAATAGGCGTTACCTATTTGAGAATAGCAGTCTCCTGGGCTATATTTATACATCAAGGCAAAGTTAAAATCCTTTATGGCTTCGTTGTATTGCCCACGCTTATGCTGGGCCAAAGCTCTGTCATAGAGGGTCAATCCATACGCTTTAAGAACATTGGCGGGCATTTCTCCGATTTTGGTATAGCCAAGATTATTGAGGTCTTTTACGGCAAGGTTATAGTCTTCATAAGCCTCGTCGTATTGTTTTTGATAATATTTGGCCAGTCCTCTGTACGTAAGGGTATTGTATGCTGGCTCAATGTCTTCATCTAGCGCATCATCGAATGCAATTTGTGCTCTTTTATAGTCAGCTTTTTTGTAATATTCTATACCTTTTTGATAGGAATTTTGTCCAAAACTCAACAAAGGCTGCAAAATTATGAAAAATATATATAGTTTTGTTTTCATTGAATTCGTAGTTTTTAATTCACATGTTTAATCTCTAAAGTAATAGGAATCACGGTTTTGCCGTTGAGTTTTGCTTCAAAATTTATTTTGTCTTTGGCAAGATTTACGTTTCTATTTTCCACCATTTTGTTTTGGAGCGTAGCTTTTAGTTTGGTATCGAAAGTTCCCGGCTGCCTTTGCATTTGTTTGGCTATAGCCTTTATGTCTAGTTCTTCTTTCGAAAACAAAATACAAAGATAATCAGTGCCGACATTATTGTCCATTTGTACCCAATAATCTTCGTTGGGAATCATAATTTCGTTTTTTGAATAATCTAAGTACGCACTGTAGCCATCAAACGGGAAGATATTGCTCACTTTCTGGGTGTTGGTGCCATAGCTGATCAAATACACATAAGCGGGCTTATTATTGGTAAAACTCAAACGGAACTGTGTGCCAGTGCTGTACGATTTGGTGGCTGTGTAGTTTACCGTTTCAGTAGTGGTGTTATTTAATCTCAGAGGCATACTATTGCCGTTGTCTAGCATCACCTCAAAACTTCCTTCGAGATCTGCTTTGGTATTGTTTGGTGTAGAGGCCTCATAATCAGCCATTTCATAGGCTTCGTAGGTTACTGCAGCAAAGTCTTTATATTTAAGCCACATAAAGCCCTCGTTTCCCCAAAAAGTACCCCAGCTATTTATGATTTCAAATGCTCCGCCGTATTTTGAATCGTCGTAGCCAACCACCGTTATGGCATGTCGGCTAACTATTTTGCCTTTTTTCCCTTCCCACAGTCCTTTTATGGCCGAAGCACTTGGTCTTTCGAATGAATCATAAACCTCCATGGCTATCACTACGGGGCGTTTTTCTGAAAGACTTTTTTTGATGTTCTCCATCATTTGGCTGCGGTCAGAATTGTAATCTCCTGAAAGGCGTTTGTAGTTTTTGATTCTGAATTTTGAGGCTATTCTTACGTCCTGATTTTCGATAACTGGAGAACAACTGTACTCAAAATCAACGTTTTTGATTGATCCCAAATCTTTGATGAGTTTGACGGCATCTTGTATATAAGAGCCTTGTTTACAGGCAGCTTCGGTTTGACTAGATTTTATTTGACTGTAAGTAAACGATGGAGCGAAGGTCTCAGCGGTAATGGTTTGTCGGTTTTGTATGTTGTTTCTGATTGCGTAAAGAATCGTACGGGCGGCGTAAGTGGTAGACCAGCCAACGCAGTCGCTGTATTGTTGCAAACCTGGTTTTGGGCAATATTCTTTCAACGAGAACCGCTCGGGTAAACTCGTGTAGGACCTGCTAATGAGTCTTGATACTTGTGGAATGGTCTGATATTGGGTCTCGTCACTCATCAAACCAGTAAGTGTGGGTGGAGTTTTGTCGTATTTATTTTGTAAAAAATCAAAGGCTTTTTTTACGGTATTTTCATCGAATCGGCTTTTGAGATAAGGCTCTAGGTATTGTCCATAGTTTTGTTCAAAAGTCTGCCCATTTCCTTCTAAAATATCCATTACGTTGGTCAGTTCTTTTTCTAAAGCAATATTTTCTGATTCTGAAAAAGAGCGTGTCGAAGTGTTTTTAGAAAGCACTTGATTTATTATCAAAACGCCTAATTCTGTGGTGTTTACATTAAGCATTGCACTATTAATATTTACAAATCCGCTTTGT
>JANNWE010000344.1:0-3619 GCA_031414675.1 Cytophagaceae bacterium | reverse complement strand
GGTTATAAGAGGATTCAACAAAGTTAGAAACATACAGTAGATTATCAATCTTTGTCTCTTAACAATTATCCAAACATCTTCATTTTTCCATTTTGGGGCATTTTGTTGAATTTCTTCATCATTTTTTTCATTTGCTCAAATTGTTTCAATAAGTTATTAACTTCTTGAACTGTCCTACCACTACCATTTGCTATACGTTTTCTTCTATTTCCGTCTATGATGTCCGGTAATTCTCTTTCCTTAGGTGTCATAGAATGAATAATTGATTCTATGGGTTTAAATGAATCGTTGCTAATGTCTAGGTCTTTAACCGCTGAGCCCATGCCTGGTATCATACCCATTACATCTTTAATATTTCCCATTTTTTTAATTTGCTGCAGTTGGCTTAAGAAATCGTTTAAGTCAAAGCTGTTTTCACGCATTTTCTTGTTCATTTTGCGTGCTTCGTCTTCATCAAAGGCTTGTTGAGCTCTTTCTACCAACGATATCACGTCTCCCATGCCTAAGATTCTGCTAGCCATACGGTCCGGATGAAAAACGTCTAAGTCTTCCATTTTTTCACCCGTACTCATAAACTTAATTGGCTTTTCGACTACAGCTCTTACCGAAAGAGCGGCTCCACCTCTAGAATCTCCATCTAGCTTGGTTAAAACTACCCCATCAAAATCTAAGCGCTCATTAAAAGTTTTGGCAGTATTTACGGCATCTTGGCCAGTCATGGAGTCAACCACAAACAATATTTCTGAAGGAGAAATGGTTTTTTTAATATTTTCCACTTCAGCCATCATTACTTCGTCAACTGCCAATCTACCAGCCGTATCCACAATTACTATACTTTTCCCTTTTGTTTTAGCAGCAGCTACTCCATTTTTTGCTATTGAAACGGCATCTTTATTGTCGGGTTCTGCATAAACTTCCACACCTATTTGCTCGCCTAACACTTGAAGTTGTGTGATAGCCGCTGGCCTATACACGTCACAAGCTACCAATAGGACCTGTTTGCCTTGTTTTTTTAAATAGCTTGCAAATTTTCCTGAGAATGTAGTTTTTCCAGATCCTTGCAAACCGGCTATTAAAATTACGGCAGGCGACCCTTTATAATTTACAGTTTGAGCCATTCCTCCCATTAATTCGGTTAGCTCTTCTTGTACTATTTTCACAAAAAGTTGGCCAGGCTCTACAGCAATCATTACTTTGCGGTCAATAGCTTTTTGTTTAACACGATCGGTTACATCTTTTGCTACTTTATAGTTCACGTCGGCGTCCATTAAGGCCCGACGAATCTCTTTTATAGTTACTGCAATATTTACATCGGTAATTCTTCCTTTTCCTTTTAAGGTTTTGAAAGCACCGTTGAGTTTATCTTGAAGGTTTTGAAACATAATTAATTCTAATATTGGCTACAAATTTAAACAATAGTGTGGTGAAATCAGAATTTATTGTTTGTAATGTTGTATTGAATTACAAAAAAAGCCAAAGCTGTAAAGCTTTGGCTTAGATTCAAAGGTTTGGGGAAATTCTATTTTATTAAAGAAATGTTCTTATTTTGGAAGAGCAGTTCTTTTTACAGAAGTAGAAATTTCGAAAGACTTTACAATCTTTTCTTTACCTGAAGTCATTTCAAAAAAGTATTCACCATCTGAAAGATTAGATAAATCGTAGATTTTAGAGAATTCTTCAGTATTGCTCACATATTCGTTATATAATATTTCTCCTTGCGTGTTTTTTATAACAATATATGTTTTTTTCTGAAGATTGTCTGCTGTTAATTTAAACTTTAGGTCACCTAAAGCTTTCACTGTAAAATCGCTTGTGGTTTCTGAGATGTTTACTACCTTAAAACCATCGTTTGCGAAACATGTTGCTGCAGCTGAAATTCCTATCCAAACTGCACCCGTTAAAATTAGCTTTTTCATAAATTTTCTTTGTTTTTGTTTTCTAATTGGAAAAATTTTAAATCTTGTTTTTGTACTTTAATTTTTTGCCTTTCTCGAAAACCTTTGATGATGCAAACATACACAACAATTTGAATACGTGTCAATTAACAAAATGTTAAAATTGAAAGTTCTTTACAGGATGCCACGATAATATTAGAATTGTACCATGATTGTGAGAATAATACAAGCATTCGTTTTTATAATGCAATGTTATTTTTTAAAAGAAATAAAAAGTGTTTTGGAGGATTTTTAGAAAAAGATAGGATGATTTGACTCCAATTGGAAATTAAATATTGAAATGGTACAATTTGTCAAAAGAACTTTTTTGAGTTTTTAAAAAAAAGTCATTTTTTAGATATTCTTTTAGTGCAGAGATAATTTTTAGAATTAAATTTTATATTGCAGCTAAATATTTGTGAAACCCTAAGAATATAATATTTTAGATGCTTCAAGTTTTAAAAAAGGCTAGTCAGTTTTCAAACAATATTGCCATTATTTCAAATCATCAGCTCTTCACTTATACTGATTTGATTGATAAAGCGAAAGAAATAGCTACTAAACTGATTAATGGCGATTCAGATTTGAATCAAAAGAGAGTTGCATTTATGGTTGCTCCGGGTTTTGATTATGTTGCTTTTCAATGGGGTATTTGGTTGGCAGGAGGAGTGGCAGTGCCTCTTTGTATTACTTATCCTTTGCCATCTTTAAAATATGTAATTGAAGATACAAGGGCTGAGATAGTTATTTCAGGGCCAGAATATATAGAAATTTTACAGCCTCTCTTACAGGCTAAAACGTTTACATTTTATCAAATTGCAGCGTTCGATGAAACTAATAAGGTCGCTTTGCCAGAACTTGATAAGGAAAGAAATGCAATGATACTCTACACAAGTGGAACTACTAATTTACCCAAAGGCGTTGTTACTACCCATTTAAACTTAGAGGCACAAGTAAATACTTTGGTGAAAGCTTGGTGTTGGACGCGCAAAGACCATACCCTTTGTGTTTTGCCTCTTCATCATGTGCATGGTATCATTAATGTGGTATCTTGTGCATTGGCCGGGGGTGCAACAGTGGAGTTCATCGATAACTTCAGTCCTGAAGCTGTTTTTGATCTATTCCAAAAGGGCAAAATCAATGTGTTTATGGCTGTGCCTACTATTTATTTTAAGCTTATTACTTTTTGGAATGGATTGCTTGAACTCCAGCAACAACAAATTCACAAGGCTTTAAAAAACTTTAGATTAATGGTTTCTGGATCTGCAGCTTTGCCAGTTTCAGTGATGGAATCTTGGAAAGAAATCTCGGGTCATATTCTTTTAGAACGCTATGGCATGACTGAGATAGGAATGGGAATTAGTAATCCATATGTGGGAGAACGAAAAGCTGGCTATATTGGAAAACCTTTGGATGGAGTTTCAGTTCGATTATGGGATGAAAACGAAGAAATAAAAATAGAAGGCACTCCGGGAGAAATACAAATATTGGGGGCCAATGTTTTTAAAGAATACTGGGGAAATCCAGAAGCAACAAAAAAAACATTTACGGAAGATGGTTGGTTTAAAACAGGTGATATCGCGGTGTTGGAAAGTGGATATTACAAAATTTTAGGGAGAGATTCGGTAGACATTATCAAATCGGGTGGATATAAAATTTCGGCTTTAGAAATAGAAGAAGTTTTA
>JANNWE010000343.1:0-13375 GCA_031414675.1 Cytophagaceae bacterium | reverse complement strand
TTGGCTTTAGTTCTTTTAGCATGATTTTGTTTGCTATGTTAATAGCATCATTTTCTGAAATTTTTGCCATGCCATTTATGAACACTATAACTATTAATAGGGCTAAATCCCATAACAGAGGACAATATTCTGCTTTTTATGCTATGACTTGGGCATTTTCGCAAACCTTGTCTCCTTTTATTTCTACTCAGATAATTGGTAATTATGGATATCAAGCTTTACTTTTTACATTTGTGGGAATAAGTTGTGTTTCATTTTGTGGTTTTATGGTTTTAAAAAGAAATTTCCATTTTTAAGTGGATTAGCTTTTTGTTCTTTATATTTAATAACATTGGTTTTTTTCTTAAATTGTGCTGGTTTTAAATTCAATTAAATATGATTGCCAATCGTCGTTCCTTTTTTAAGAATTCAGCTATGGCACTTTCTGCTGTTCCATTTTTAAAAATTCCCTCTTTTTCATTTTATGAATCTTTGATTAACTATAAGCCCTTAGCAACTTCGAATTCAATATTATTGGATGAAGATTATTGGGCGGTTATAAAACAAGCCTATACGGTTTCTCCTCAGATTTTAAACTTCAATAATGGCGGCGTAAGCCCAGCCCCTAAAGTTGTTCAAGAAGCTTTAGAACATTATAACAAAATAGCAAACGACGCCCCTTCGTATTATATGTGGCGTATTATGGATCAAGGAAGAGAGCCATTACGCGAGAACCTTGCAAAGTTTGCTGGTGTTTCTGGTGAAGAAATAGCAATCAATAGAAATGCAACTGAAGCGATAGTTACGGTAATTTTAGGGATAGAGTTAAAGAAAGGAGACGAAGTGGTTCTTTCGAGATACGATTATCCAAATATGTTACATGCTTGGCGTCAAAGAGAAGTAAGAGATGGAATAGTTTTAAAGTATATAGACATTGATTTGCCAATAGCTGATGACGATTTGATTTTACAAAAGTATGTCGATAAAATAAGTCAGAAAACCAAAGTCATACATCTTACGCATATTGTAAACTGGAATGGACAAATATTCCCGGTTAAACGAATTGCCACAGAGGCAAAAAAGAGGGGAGTTGAAGTTTTAGTTGACGCAGCTCATTCATTTGCCCATTTAAATTATAAAATTCCAGATTTAAACTGTGATTATTACGGTACAAGTTTGCACAAATGGCTTTCTGCACCAATAGGTTCTGGAATGTTGTGGATGAAGAAAGAAAAAATCAAGAACATTTATCCTTTTGTTCCTAATGGTGATCCTAAATCTGATAACATTCGAAAATTCGAAAATTTGGGCACAAGACCTTTTCCTATTGAGCAATCTATTGGTCATGCTTTAAATTTTCATTTGGCTATAGGGGAAGAAAGAAAGGAAACTAGGCTTAGATTTTTAAAAGATTATTGGGCAAAAGAAGCAGTAAGTATTCCCAAAGTTTATTTAAATACTCCATTAGATGCCAATCATTCGTGTGCCATTGCACATCTTGGAATTGAGGGAATGGAAGCTGGATTTATAGAATCAAAGCTTTTTGAGAAATTTAAAGTGCATACTTCACCCACAAAATGGGAAAAACTGAATGGGGTTAGAATTACCCCACATGTTTATACTTCTATTAGAGATTTAGATAGATTATTGGAAGCAATAAATTATGTTGCGAAGTTATGAGTTAAATGGGGACTAAACATCAATTATACTAATTTTCGAATTTTCTTTCATTATGACACTCTTTCAGTGGTTTTCCTAGGAAGTTTAGAATAATTTGGTTGTTTCATTTATTTGTTCACCAAACTATTTCTTTTAAATTCTAAATTAAAATAAATTGAATAATAATTTTGTTAAAAATTTCGTTTAAAGCCAAATCTTATCTTTTTAGAAATGGTTAAATTGTTTTTTTTTCTGCTATTATTTATTTCTTTTTTTTCCTTTTCCCAAGACAAACAAAATTTGGTTATAGGCAAAAACTATTTTGGTAAAACTATCAATGAAAGAGAAATTTGCGATTTAGTAGCCTTTACTTCTCGTCCAGAAGTTAGTCAAGGCATTGAAAAAATTGTTAGGAGGTCAGGTTTAAAGCAAAATTTTTATGTAATGGAATGTCCTAATACCGACAACTGTTTCGCAGCAACACGGAACGGAGAGCGTTTGATTGTTTATGACCCAGCTTTTATGAATAAAATTAACAATGTTACTAAAACAGATTGGGCGGCACTAAGTATTTTAGCACATGAAATCGGCCATCATTTACAGGGTCATACTATAAAACATGGTGGAAGTGAGCATGAAAAAGAATTAGAAGCCGATGAGTTTTCAGGCTTTGTTATGTATCAAATGGGGGCAAAGCTTAAAGAAGCACAATCTGCTATTTTTAATCTCACCAGTGACTACGCCACAAGCACCCACCCTCCGAGGCCCCAACGACTAAAAGCCATAGAAAGAGGGTATTCAAATGCTAAAGAATTATATCCAGATTTAGTAAAAAAGCCGGAAAGTCAACAGGAAAAAAGAGTTGAATCACCTAAAGTAGTTTTAGAAAAAATAGAAGATGAAATTGTAATTGAAAAATTAAAAATAGAGCCAGAAAGAAAAAAAGGCTGTATTAATGGTAATTGTTCTGAAGGGTTTGGAATTGCTATAAATGGGAAAACCACAGAACGTTATGAAGGATTGTGGAGATTAGGAAAAAGACACGGGATTGGAAAAGAATTTTTTAAAGATGGTAAGAAAAAATATGAAGGCAGCTTTGCTAATGGCGTATATAATGGACAGGGCACTTTATATTTTTTATCTGGAGAAAAATATGTAGGAAATTTTTTTAATGGGAAAATGCATGGATCTAAATCAACTTTCTACATGAAAAATGGAGATAGGATTATAGTAGATTTTATAGAAAATAAAAAAGAAGGAAAGGCAAAGGTAATCTATTGGGGAGGTGCTGAGGGCATCAAGTTTTTTAGAAATGATGTAGAAATAAGGTAATGTTCTTTTTAATCAATTTTTGTTTTTAACTTAAAAAATACTGTCATCGGTTTAAAACTTCGTGTAATTTTCTCTTATATTTGCTCGTCAAAATATTTACTTTTTTATGTCGTGGTTTAAGAGAACTTCTAAGGGTATTCAAACACCTACCGAATTAAAAAGGGAAACCCCCGATGGTTTGTGGTATCAATGTCCTGAATGTAAGAATATTATGCATACCCGCGAGCACAAGCAAAACGCCTTTACTTGTGTACATTGCAACTATCATGATAAAATAGGTTCGGAAGCTTATTTTCAGATTTTATTTGATGAAGGTAACTATACCGAATTGGATAAAGATATGATTTCGGCGGATCCTTTAAACTTTGTAGATACTAAAGCCTATCCAGATAGGATTAAATCAACGGTAGCAAAATCAGGTTTAAAAGATGCCTGCAGAACTGCCTATGGATTAATGGAAGGGAAGAATATAACGATTTCCTGTATGGATTTTGGATTTATTGGAGGTTCTATGGGATCTGTAGTAGGTGAAAAAATTGCTAGAGGTATTGATCAAGCTATAAGAACAAAAACGCCTTTCTTAATGATTTCTAAATCTGGTGGGGCTAGAATGATGGAAGCTGGATTCTCTTTAATGCAAATGGCTAAAACTTCTGCCAAATTGGCCCTTTTGGATGATTCGGGCTTACCGTATATCTCACTTTTGACAGACCCAACTACAGGTGGAGTAACAGCTTCTTACGCAATGTTAGGAGATTTTAATATTTCTGAACCTGGGTCTTTAATTGGCTTTGCCGGACCAAGAATTATTAAAGAAACCATTGGAAAAGATTTGCCAAAAGGATTCCAGACCGCAGAATTTGTATTAGAACATGGGTTTCTTGACTTTATAGTTGATAGAAAAGACCTTAAAGATAAACTTTCAAGTTTGTTGGGATTGTTGGAAAAAAAATGATTTTAGAATTTATTAATTTGGCAGTTATTTGATTAATTTCTGTTACTATTTTTAAACTAAATAGATATATTTTTTAAAAGCTATTTGATCTTCTTTTTTTATTTTAAAGTCTTCAAGATGTACAGGTTGCAATATTTTATTTTATCATCAATGTTTTTTTTAAGTTGTTCAGATACAAATAAAAAAAAAGCTAAGAAGCCCGAAAGTGTAAACCATAAAACTAATTCCTATTCTTTTACAATAGATTTGCTATCCTTAAAAAGCAAGAACCTTCTAATTAACTCCCAAAAAGTAAATGTGGAGATGGATCCCGTATATCATAAATCAAAAACATATAATGGCCTAGTTTTAAAAAATATTATTGAGAATTATTCAGGTTTAAACCCTGAAAAATATGAAGAAACTAAAATTATTTTCGAATGTGAAGATGGATACAAGCCAGAGATGCCTTTAAATAAATTACTCTCTGCTGATTCTTATTTAGCAATTAGTGACGTAGATGCACCAAAAGGAAGTGATTGGGAACGAATTTACAAAGATGGACACGAAATGAAAGCAGCACCATTTTATATCGTTTACAAAGGAGTTTCAGTTAAAGATGGGTCTTATAAATGGCCATACAATGTTGTAAAACTTCATTTTGTTCCCGCTAATAATGATATTGAATTAATATTCCCTAAAGAAAAAAATGCAGAATCAGGATATAAATTATTTCAGAGACATTGCAAAACCTGTCATAGCATAAATGGAATCGGCGGCACTATGGGACCAGAATTAAATGTTCCTAAAAATGTCACAGAATATTGGAAGGAAAATGATTTGGAAGCATTTATTAAAAATCCCGCCTCTTATAGAAAAAATGTAAAAATGCCTACCCTTACTATTTCCAAAAAAGAGATTTCGGAAATAGTATACTATTTGAATGTAATGGTACATCAAAAAATTCAGTAAATTTAAGCTTTATTTCTTTGGTTTTGCTTTCCCTTTATCAATCACCGTCTCAAATCTACTAACTTTTGTTACGAAGAAAGCACCTAATGCTTTTTTCGTTGATTTTGCATTTAGTGTAACAATATTCGTAGGAATATTGCTTAATGGAGTAGCAAATATTCCTCCATTATTTGATTCTTGTACGACTTGAAGCATATAGAAATAAGCTTCTCTAGGAATTGAAAACAGCTCCACTTTAACTTTGTCTTTATCTCGAAATAGCCCTTGATTTATAGATCTCCTAATAGGTAGAATAAACATTAAACCGTCGGTATTGGAGCCAGGGGAAAATCCAGCATCGTAAGCTAAAGATATTTGAGAGGGTAGAAACCTAAGCGTATCATTTTTAAAAGATCTAATCAAATAGGTATCTCCAGATCCATTAATATCGTTAGCATAAAACTCCGCTGTAAATCCTTCTTTGGGGCTACCATCTGTTGGAGTTATTGGTAAACTGGTAACTTCATAAGTTAAAGAATCTATCTTAGGCACACGTTTAAGACTTGAAAGTGAATAATACTCTTCGTTTTCATATTTAATATACAAAGCAGTAGTTTCATTTAATTTTATGTATCCATTTTTTTTTTGTGTGTACACATAAACCCCCGTATTGTTTTTGTATGAAAAAACATGTTCAGTACTATCTTGATTATAAATAAATACAGTAGCACCTAAAGCTGGTTTAGGCTTAGAATTATCAAAATAAGGCTGTGATACATTTAAAATTATCTTTTGTTCTACATTTTCATCTGTTAGCCAGGCATCCACTACAAGTTGATTCACCCCATCTTTTATCGATATATTTACTACATCTTCACAAGAAAAGATGGAAATACTAGAAAATAGCAAAAAGCAAAAAAATATCTTTTTCATCGGTTTAAAATTTGAAATTGTAGGTAACTGCTGGCAAAATTGAAGCAAAAACCGAATATTTTATTGCTTGGGTATCTCCAGGTTTGTCAGGGTTTTGTTGTACATATACAGAAAATGGATTTCTCCTATTATACAAATTATACACTGAAAAAACCCATTCGCTTTCGCCTTTTTTAAACATTGCATGTTTATTTTTCTTAGTGGCAGAAATATCTAGTCTATGCGAATTTGGGATTCGATAGGTGTTTCTTTGATCAGTATAATTATGAGGCAAAGCTATGCCTTGCCATAAAAACTTATTAGTTGGGAAACTAGCAGGAGTGCCAGTTGTAAAGGAGAACGTAGATCCAAAAGACCATTTTTTATTTAAATCATAGATAGCTACTATTGATAAATTATGGAGTTTATCGATTCTACTTACAAACCAATCGTTATTATTCAGACCATCTATTTTTCGCTCGGTCCTAGCTAGAGTATAGCTCACCCATCCGTTTGTTTTTCCTTTGTTTTTTTTGACAAAAAATTCTGAGCCATATGCACGCCCTTTACCAAAAAGCAAGTCGGCTTCTACAGCCGAATTCAGTAATAGATCTGCATTTCTTACATAATCGATTTGATTTTGGAGAGTTTTATAGTAAACTTCAATAGAGGTTTCATACTTATTATCGTTAAAATTCTTAAAAAACCCTAAGGCAATTTGGTCAGAAAGTTGGGGTTTAATATTATTGCTACTCGGCGTCCAAACATCTAAAGGAGAAGAGGCAACGGTATTCGAGAGCAAATGGATATATTGTGCTAAGCGATTATAACCAATTTTAATAGAAGAGTTGTCATTTAGTCCAATATTTAGTGAAATTCTTGGCTCTAGGTTTCCATAGTTTTGTATGGTTTCTCCTTTTTCTGCTTTCTTTGTCTCTCCCACTTCTCTTTTTTCACCATTTTGAAAAGTCTGAGGCCTTAGAATTACTACATCGCCAGGCCCTAAGTAGCTATAATTGGAATACCGAATACCATAGTTTATTGTAATGTTTTCTTTAATTTTTTGTTCATTGCCAATATAAATTGCTGATTCTGCAGCAAATTTGTCGGCTAAGCCAATTGATCTAGTTTGTCCTCCAGAAACTGCTGTCGCTTTTCCGGGATTAAAACTATAATAAATAAGTTGACCTCCGAAAGAAATTGTATTTTTCGAATTCAGGTAATAGTTAAAGTCAGGCTTAATGCTGTAGTTTACAATATTTGATTTCCAACTAAAAGAATCTCTGTCATTTTTTTTGTTTAAGTCAGAATCTAATGAATAATCGTAATTGGAATAAAAGACAGTAGTATTTAAAAATAATTTATTGTTAAAAATGTGATTCCATCTAAAAGTGGATGTTGAGTTACCCCAATTAAACCCAAAATCAGCCCCAAATACGTCTCTTCCAAAATATCCAGATAAATAAACGGTATTTTTATTGTTTATTTTATAATTTGCTTTGGCTGTAAAGTCATAGAAATAAAATCGGGAATCCTTTAAATCGTCATTCAAGAACGGTTTTGCCAATACATCAATATAAGATCTTCTGAGGGCAATGATAAATGAACCCTTATCTTTTAAAAATGGGCTTTCAAAAGCGAATCTTGAAAATATGGTTCCAAGGCCACCTGAAAATTCAGGCTTTTTGGAGTTCCCTTCTTTCATTCTAACATCTAGAATCGAAGATATTCTTCCACCGTAAGAAGAAGGTATTCCGCCTTTTATTAGTTTCACATCTTTTACCACATCAGGGTTAAAAACAGAAAAAAAGCCGAAAAGATGGGAAGCATTATAAACAGGAGCTTCATCCAAAAGTACAAGATTTTGGTCAATTGCTCCGCCTCTTACGTTAAATCCAGAGGAGCCTTCTCCAACCGAACTTACACCTGGCAAAAATTGTATGCTTCTAATTACATCCACTTCGCCCAGTAAGGCCGGCATTTTTTTAATAGTTTTCATCTCTACTTTGTTTACCGACATTTCAATACTTTTTACGTTTTCGTCTTCTTTTTTGCCAGTAATAATTAATTCTTCCAAAGTTTTATCTTCTTCTTTTATTTCAAAGTCTAAATTCTGGTTTCTATCAATTAATAGCTCTTTTTTGATAGAAGTATAGCCAATATAACTAATGGCTAAATTATATTTTCCACTTGGAACAGTTAAGGAATAAAAGCCATAAACGTTGGTTTGTACCCCTATCTTTAATTCTTTTACCATTACATTGACCCCAATCATTTCTTCGCCGTTTTTAAGATCTCTTATGTATCCGCTAAAAGTTACATTGGTTTGTGCGTATAAGCAGCTGGAAAAAAATGGGAGAAGTAAGAAAAGAATTAAATTAATTTTAGTGTAGTTTTTCAATCTTTAGTTATTTGATTTATTAACATTCGTTTTAATTTTTTCTGTGGTAATTTTTAAATATTCATTTCGTTTAAACTTAATTAAAATACTGTTTTCAACGCAATTTTAGCCACTTTAGTTTTTTTTCTAACTTATATTTAGTTTTTTTATAATTACTTTATAATTTTTATAAAATTTATCCTAAAACTATAATTATTAAAATTTTTTAAAAACCCTTTTTTGCTTAGCAAAATATCGTAATTTTGTTTAAATTTCAATTTCTAAAGGAATAAACATGGAAAATCTACTTTTTAAAGAACCAATCGCTTACGAAAAAATACCAACTAGGATATTTAAAGATCCAAAAGAAGCTTCAAGATCAGTGGCTCATGAGATTGCAGACTTAATAAGGTTTAAAGCTAAAGAAGGAAAAAAATGTGTGCTTGGTTTGGCGACAGGCTCTTCACCAATGACCGTTTATGCAGAACTTATACGATTGCATAAAGAAGAAGGCCTTAGTTTTAAAAATGTAGTTTCTTTTAATTTGGACGAGTACTATCCAATGGAGGCTGATGCAATTCAAAGTTATTGGAGATTTATGCGGGAACATCTTTTTGATCATGTAGATATTCCAAAAGAAAATTATTTTATACCAGTAGGCACCATTCCCCAAGGTCAAATTGCAGATTTTTGCAAAAGTTACGAAGCAAAAATAGACAGTTTGGGAGGTTTAGATTTTCAATTATTAGGAATTGGTGGGAATGGGCATATTGGATTTAATGAACCAGGGTCATTAATTAATTCCAAAACACGATTAATGATGCTTGACCATTCTACTAGAGTGGCTGCTACGATGGATTTTGGAGGGGAGTTAATAAAGGTGCCTAAAAAAGCTATTACCCTTGGAGTTTCTAAAATAATGCAAGCCAAAAGAGTGGTTTTGTTAGCGTGGGGAGAAAGAAAAGCTGGAATGATAGCGGACGCTGTGCAAGGTTCTGTTTCTGAGCACAATCCATCTTCTTATTTACAAAATCATTCTAATGTAGTTTTTGTTGTTGATGAATCCGCCGCATCTGATTTAATAAGAATAAAATCTCCGTGGTTAGTTGAAGATGTAGAATGGGATAGTAAAACAGTAAAAAAAGCTGTGACAAGTCTATCTTTAGTATTAGAAAAGCCCATTTTAAAGTTGACAAATAAAGATTATAATGACAATGGGTTAAGTGATCTTTTGGCCAGATATGGTCAATCTTACGAAATAAATATTGAAGTTTTTAACCAATTACAACACTCTATTTCTGGTTGGCCAGGTGGTAAAGCTAATTTTGATGATACGAATAGGCCCGAAAGAGCTTTGCCCGCCAAAAAGCGAGTTATCATTTTTAGCCCACATCCAGATGACGACATTATTTCAATGGGGGGAACTTTCCAACGTTTAAAGGAACAAGGCCATGAGGTACATGTAGCCTATCAAACTTCAGGGAATATTGCAGTTTCTGATGATGAAGCTTTACGCTTTATTGATTTTGTTATGGATTTTAATGATCATTTTTTGATTAATAATACTCAAACAGCCGCTATTTTTGAAGAAGCTAAATTGTTTTTAAAGAATAAAAAAGATAGTGAATTAGATTCTGCAGCAGTTAGACATGTAAAAGGACTTATTAGAAAAGGGGAAGCTAAAAATACTTGTAGGTTTGTTGGAATACCAGTTGAAAATGCACATTTTTTAAATATGCCATTTTATGAAACGGGTCAAATTCAGAAAGCTCCTCTCAGCAAAAATGATATTGAGATAATTAAAGATTTAATTGAAGAAATTAAGCCACATCAAATTTATGCTGCTGGAGATTTGGCAGACCCGCATGGAACACATAAAGTATGTTTAGATGCAATTTTTGCTGCGGTAGGACTCTTAAAACACAAAAACTTCATGAAGGATTGTTGGGTTTGGTTGTATAGAGGAGCTTGGGCAGAATGGGAAATTCATGAAATAGAAATGGCAGTACCAATGAGTCCAGACCAAGTTCTTCAAAAAAGATTAGGTATATTTAAACATCAATCACAAAAAGACGGTGTAGTGTTTCAAGGCTCTGATGCAAGAGAGTTTTGGCAAAGAGCCGAAGAACGAAACCAAGCGACAGCTGAGTTATATAATAAACTGGGTTTAGCTGAATACGAAGCAATGGAGGCTTTTGTAAGATGGAGGTATTGACTAAAATGATTTAAAGTCTAATAATTGGAATTAGTAGTCTATATATTGGATTTATTTATGATTTTAAGTTTAGAATAATTAAACTTAATTTTTAATAAAATTTAAACCGATCTAAAAAAGTACTATTTTTTTCTACTCATTATTAAATTGAAAATGTTCAATATAAAAAGAGTTTTTTTTGCTCTTTACTAAAAAATATCTTATTGATAGATAGCAATTTCATTCCTAATATTTTGAAAAGATTTTTTTTTCAATTAAGCAAAAAATCTTCAAAATAAATTTAAGTCCCATAATTACTAATCAATTCGAAGATAGAAATCATTACCATTATTAATTGAAAAGATACTTTTTTTTATTTCCTAGTATTTTTTTATTCTATGTATAAATGCATTAATTAAGGGTTTAAATAATATTTTTATAATATTCGTAATAAATACAAAATAATTTTTATATTATTTTCGTTATTTATTGTATTATATAAATATGTTTTTTAATTTTATGGTGTTATGGTATGATTTTTGCCTTATAAATTTTTAACAGAGCCTTTTATTTTAACAATCTATTCTTACCATTATGAAAAAAATAAATTTCTTTATGACAATTCAATGGATTATTTTTATGCCATTGATTTTGCCCTTAGGAATTATTACTGGCGCTTTTGAAGGGATAAAGAAAACCTTTGAGCAGGCGTCTTCAGATATTTTTGAAAAAAGAGAATCGGCAGTCTAATAAAAGAAACCTAAGTTTTCTTCTTTTATTTCTTCTGGTTCTAAACTCAAGAACTCTTCCCAAAATGAACTCTCTGGAACGGGAGCTTTACAAATTATTGGCTCCTGTTTTACAGGATGTATAAAATATAATCTTCTTGCATGTAAGTTTATTGAACCGTCGGTATTGGCTCTCGGATACCCGTATTTTACATCACCTTTTATTGGGCAGCCCATAGAAGCTAGTTGCACTCTTATTTGATGTGGTCTGCCAGTTATGGGATTTACCTCAATTAAATGATATTTATTTATATGTCCCAAATATCTATAATTTAATTCTGCTTTCAATGAGTCTTTTACTTCAATATCATGGGCAGTTACTGTATTAGAAGCAGAGTCTTTTACTAACCAATGACTTAAACGGCCTGATTTTTTTTCAGGTTTCTTACTTGTAATTGCCCAATAAATTTTCTGAACTGTTCTTTTTCTGAACATTTCATTCATTCTCGTTAAGGCTTTGGATGTTTTAGCGAAAACTACTATTCCACTAACTGGACGGTCTAATCTATGAATTGTTCCCAAAAAAACATCACCAGGCTTATTGGAATTTAACTTAATATATTCTTTTACATAATCTTCCAAAGTTTTATCTTTGGTAATGTCTTCATGTACCAAAATGCCTGCAGCTTTATTTACAACAATTAAATGATTGTCTTCATAAATTACATGAAATGGCTTTTTATTAGTTTGTTTCATGGTATTTTAAATTAGTTCTAATGCCAAGGCCCTAGTATTTTTATCAGTTTCTATATAATCTTCTAAATTTGGAAGTTTTATGAAAGATACGTTTAGCATGCATTTTTCTATCAAATCTGACATACCCAAAAAGCTAACTTTGTCTTTCAAAAAAGCATCAACCGCTATTTCATTTGCTGCATTTACAATACAAGCCATATTTCCACCTTTTTTTAATGCTTCATAAGCGAAACTTAAATTTCTGAAAGTTTTCAAATCAGGTTGCTCAAAACTTAAGTTCGGATATTTCATGAAATCAAAGCGTTCAAAATTAGATTTTAATCTTTTCGGAAAGCCCAATGCATATTGTATGGGTATTTTCATGTCAGGTAAACCTAATTGAGCTTTAAGGCTTCCATCTTCAAACTGCACTAATGAATGTATGATACTTTGAGGATGAACTACAACTTCAATTTGTTCGGGTTTCAAATTAAATAACCATTTTGCTTCAATCACCTCTAGTCCTTTATTCATTAAGGATGCCGAATCTATTGTAATTTTAGCACCCATCTCCCAATTAGGGTGTTTTAAAGCTTGCTCCTTTTTTACCGTTTTCAAGAAATCAATATTTTTTCCTCTAAATGGTCCTCCTGATGCGGTAAGAATTATTTTTTCAATTGGATTTATAAATTCACCTACTAAACATTGAAAAATTGCTGAATGCTCTGAATCGACGGGTAGAATATCAACTTTATTTTCTTGGGCCAATTTGGTAACTAATTCACCCGCGACTACCAATGTCTCTTTGTTGGCTAATGCAATATTTTTTCCTGCTTTTATAGCATGAATAGTTGGAATTAAGCCCGCATAACCCACTAAGGCAGTTAAAACTAAATGGATATTTTCATTTTCTACAACTGAATTTAAAGATTTTGGTCCACAATATACTTTAATATCTAAAGGATCTAAGGCTAAATGAATTTTTTCATAGAGGGCTTCCTCACCAATAACAACAACATTGGGTTTATATTTAATAGCCTGTTGTATTAACAAATCAGCGTTACTTTGTGCAGTTAATACTTCTACTGTAAATAAATCAGGGTATGCATCAATCACTTCTAAAGCCTGTGTTCCTATTGAACCTGTTGAACCTAGTATGGCTATATTTTTTTTCATTTAAAAGTGCTGAAAATTATTGTTTTGTTTTCACCTATTTTTTCGGGGTCGCAAATTGCAAAATTTTAGGCGATTTATCTAAAAATTAGTCTAATATTTGCTTAATATCAACTATTTGAGGATTTGTTAATATCCATTTTCGTAAGTTTAATACTATTAATTAATGATTTCTTAGGTCTTTGATTACGATATCCCAATATGAATTATTATAGAAGTCGAAAAAATGTTGTATTTTTTTATACCCACTTTTCTCATGAGCTTTTAATGATCTAGGGTTTTCTTGGCTGATGTCAGTCACTATAAAATCGTATTTATTTTGCATTTCAGCTGAAAAATAAGCATATAATTTTTCTACTAAACCCTGACCTCTAAATTCCTTTGCAATGCACAATTGT
>JANNWE010000342.1:0-4520 GCA_031414675.1 Cytophagaceae bacterium | reverse complement strand
TTTAAATGGGTTTTAGGATCTAAGATCCAATAGCTTGAACTTAGTCTAATATCACCAACCCCTTTAGAATATGTAAAATGGCGTTTCCTTTCTGGATTTGTTTCTATAGCATTCCCATAATGTTCATACATAGAAGATCTTTTATTTTCATTATACGGAACATTTAAAGCAATATTTAAGCGTTCGTTTACTGCGTAAGTTAGCCCAATATCAAAAGAGTTAGACCAATTTCTCACATCTGTACCTTCAGCTACACGTTGCTTTTGTTCTTCTTTACCCACAAAATGTTTGTAGGAATGCAAATAGCGATAACCCGCAGTAAATTGCCATTGATCAGCTACCATTGTTGATGTTCCATTGTTTATTCGCCCAGATGTACATGCCATGTGCCTAACTGCAATGCAGCCTTGTGAATAACCGGTGTAAACGGATAAAAATAAGCCAATTGAAAGTAATATTTTTGTCATTATTTTAAATGTTTATTCTACTATTAGTCTAATTATAATTTTGAAAAGTAAAGAATTTAAAAAAAAACCACTACCAACTATTGCCCAGAACCATCAGTTTTACCTCTTGCTATGGCATATTCTCCAATTTTATTACCATGTACCAAACCCATTTCGCAGTCTATTCTAAAGTGTATTAGGCCAAATACTCTAGATTCTGAGGCTTCTTTAGCTTTAGCAGTTAAATCGGCTGCATTGCTTGGAAATATATTCCCTAATAAAGTAGCTGCTGCAGCAGAAAATGTTGAATGCCCAGAAGTATAAGAAGGGAAGTTTGGTAATCCAATACTGGTCTTTAATCCAAATTGTTGGGGCCGAGGTGTATAATAATAATATTTAGCTTCCCAACATGCAATCCCGGCATCCATCAAGGCCGTACCTACTAATGCCATCACACGAGCCATTGCCACTTCGCTATACTTATTTTCGAAACATAGATTGGCTGCTTCCCTATGCCAATGACCTGGTGGGGTATAACTTCCAGCTCCATCCGACCAGTAGCTTGCTATTCTGTGCTGTTCTCTTGTAATTTTTTTGTTTATTTTTGATAGTTCATCCATTTCTTTTTGCCATTCCACAGAACCTACTACATATGGCATTTTAGGTCGAATGGTTGCCAAAGTTGCTTTGTCAAAATTCCAGGTAGCCACCGCACCATAATTGGGCAACATGGGTGGGCGAGCTGGCGTTTCCTGACTTACCCATGTATCTTTAATTCCGCGACCTTTTGCAGCTTCTATCATTCCTGCTGTCAAAGTTTGATTGTTTGCTGTGGACATTCCATCTAATCTTGCCTTTGCCATTACCTTAGCCGCTACTGCTTTACCTAGGCCATCGCCCGCTGTAATATCACTTAGTACATTCATGCCACCCCATATTCGCGAATTTTTGGCTTCGGCTAATTTCGAATCTAAGTAAGGAACTTCGCCAGGAAACATGGCCACTAAAATTGTATATGACGCACCTGCTACAACTGCATCTTCTGAAGGAAAAGAAGGCAAGTCAGAAACGGGTAATAAAGATGGAATGGTTTGGTCGTATTTGGATGGAGCTTTTCGGTTAAATTTAAATTTATAATTCCATGCAGCCACTAAGGCATCGTATTGAGCCACGCTTAAATATGCCAGTGCTCTTGCAGTGTAAGGAGGATTGGCAAAAGGAAATTTCGGATCTGCCAAGGGATTTGCAGCATCAGGTACAGGGTATTTCCCGTCAGCTGTAGCAGCGGGAGCTAAATTATACTTCGCTGCTAATTCTCTGGCAATTTCATTCCAGCGATATACCGAGCCCGCACCCCAGTAGGCCACTGCTTTTTTATTTTCTGGAGTAATCACAGAAATTGCAGTTTTTAGACTAGTTAACTCGGCAAGATATTCAGCGGAATTGGCTGCTTTGGGTTCAATTACTAAAATTTCGTCTGCTTTTGTTAATATGTAGGTCTTCCAGTTGCCCGCTTTTTCATCTAATTTAGTAGGGAGATAAGCTACTTTTATGGGTTCGTTAATGGTTTTTTCACAAGAAAGGAGAAGCCCGCCCAACACGATAAATAAAAGCCCGAGTATGATTTGATTGCCGTTTTTAAATATATTTTTCATTGTAATATTTTGGAATGTTCCTGTTTCCTAACTTTTGGATCAAAAATTTTGGACTCTTAAGGAATAAAGTATTTTATTTTTTAGAATTTATTTGATACAAAAGGCCTACAGAATAGCTCAAAGATTGTCCCACATTAAGACCTTGCAGCACTTTTGCAACTCGTAGGTTTAATCCTACGTTTTTCGGTTGGAATTTACCGTAAAAGCCAGCACTTGTCATTTGCATATTATTGGTTGGAAATGGCATGTCATTTCTGCGAATATTATCACCACCAACGCACGAAAACTCGTCTACAAATAGCTCTGCTTGTATTCGCCCTTGGTTTTTAATCCATCCAAGTCTCGCACTTGCATCGGTAGCATTTGGAACTCGTACTTCATTTGTATTATATATCCTAAGGTCTGCCTGATAGGCGTCTCTGTCCACCTTTATATTGCTTCTAAAAGCATAACTTCCATGAACTGTTAGATAAAAGCCAGATTTATGTAAATAACTTGCAATTATACGTCCAGTGGCGGTTTTAGTTTGAAGGCCAATAGACAATGGAAGAAAATCTGGAATATAATTACTAATAGGTGCGGAGCCTCCCACAACCCCGTGAACTGAAATGCCATTGTTTTCAACAAGTTTGTATTTAAGCCACAAAGTAAAATCTTGAATACCCTTTTGCCCCATTAAATTTCCAGCACTAGTTTTTGTCCAGATATAAGGCACGGATGCTATCAAATTTAATTTGTCGGAAATTCCATAGGCTACCATAGGCATTACACTTTGGGTGGACATTACACCCATATTTAAATTTTCGCGTTTCAATGTATTTTCCCAATATTCTTTCCAGCTACTGTGGGTATAGGAAACCGCTACGCAGGCAGTTTTCTTGGGCATGTATATTGCATCGTGTGGCATTTGAGCTTTTAGCCCAAGTGAAAAGAAGTAAGATAAGAAAAGGCTAAGTACAATTTTTCTCATAAATAATTTGTTTTTTCAGGAATGCTGATAGTAATAAAAATAGAATAATTAATTTTGAAATAAATGTTTGAATTATTCTGGGTGTAAAATTAGAGAGACAATCCCAAAATCCAAAATATTGGAATAAAATTATTAATAGGTATGAAAAAAAGCTATTTTTCTGAGAACCTTAAAAGTTTAAGAAAATACAAGAAAATGACCCTTGAAGATCTTGCAGAGGCTTTGAATGTAAGTAAAAGTGCTATTTCTGATTATGAGAACAATAAATTTTCTCCCTCTTTAGCTATCTGCAGGAAGGTAGCAGAATATTTTGGGACAAGTATAGATAATTTAGAGTTTTCCGACATTTTGGAAAAAAATGAAAGTGGGGAATTGAAAATAGTGTCAGATATATCTATAAATCAAAAATACAATTTAGCCAAAGAATTTTCTGAAGTGCTTGAAAAGCAAAAGTATGAATTGATGTTGGAGCTTAGATTGCACAAACAAAAAGTAGAAGGTTTACAATTACAAATGCGGCTTCAGGACCAGTTAAAAGAGAGTAAATTTTCGGAAATAGAGCTACTAAAAAGTCAAATTCTTTTATTAGAAGATAAAATTAGGCTGATTTTAAGATAGTATTACTCACCCACTGGCTTTTCAAATCCATTGGAGATTTCCAATTGGGCCGATTCAAAGAAATCAGTAATTTCTTTAGAAATTATTTCCTTAGGTTTGTTGGTGAGCAATGTTAATATTTCTGTCTGAGCATAAAGAAATGTTTTAAGGTAAGCTTGATTCTTAACAATTACTCCTTGGTTATGAATGATGGAAGATTGGTTTTGGGTAATTATCCCTTGGTTTTTAATTATAGTATTTTGATTTTTTATTACAATATCATGATTGTCAGTCACTTTGGTTTGGTTTTGCATTAAAATTTCATAATTTTCAACCATACTTGACTGATGCAAAGAAAAATTAGCCATTTTTTTATTCAATTCTGCCATTTGTTCCAAAAGTTGATCTAAAATATCGCCAGATTTTGCCATTGAAATTATTTTAATTTTGATTTTTCGTTAAATGCCATCCAAAAATAAAGATAAATTTTTTGTTAATTTCATTAAATACGCTCAATTCTAAAGATTTAAACTTTTTTTTAGTTAAGTTTTTATAAGTTAGGCCAATACAAAGAGAATGGACCTAAAGGGAATATATTTTTTAAGCGATTATATTGTAATTTTGAAAAAGCTATTAGTGTAGTCTTTAGAATTTGATTATTTAATAGTTTGATTTAATTTTTTTAATTAGAATTATTCTAGATTTGAAAATTGTAACTATTGGTTTCTAGCATATATTTGTTCAATCGAATTTATTGTGGATTGAATGACAAAACCCAAA
This sequence comes from Cytophagaceae bacterium, assembly GCA_031414675.1. Classification (GTDB taxonomy): domain Bacteria; phylum Bacteroidota; class Bacteroidia; order Cytophagales; family Spirosomataceae; genus Leadbetterella. The sequence goes on along the minus strand of JANNWE010000342.1, from coordinate 72 downwards.
TTTTCAAATCTAGAATAATTCTAATTAAAAAAATTAAATCAAACTATTAAATAATCAAATTCTAAAGACTAC
>JANNWE010000341.1:0-8871 GCA_031414675.1 Cytophagaceae bacterium | reverse complement strand
ACTTACAAAGAAATTGCCCAAAAGATAAATCTTTCTTTAACCCCAGTGCATGATCGAATAAAACGATTGGAGAGTGAAAAAGTAATTGAAAAGTATGTAGGCATTTTAAATAAAAATAAACTTGGAATGGGCTTAACGGTCTATTCGCAAGTTACCATAATAAGACAAACTAAAGAAGTCTCAGAAATCTTTGATGAGGCTATAAAAAAACTACCCGAAGTAGTGGAATGCAACTTTGTTTCGGGTAGTTTTGATTATTTGTTAAAAATTGTAGTTCCTGATATGGAATCCTATCATAATTTCCATCAAATGAAACTCTCTTTAATTCCAGGCGTTTCATTAATTAACTCCTATTTTGTGATGTTAGAAGTTAAAAACACAACAGAGATAACTATCATTTGAAAAAAAGCCAAATTAGTATTGGCAATCGGTACTCAACCAATCATAATCTTGATCAATTGGTTGACCATCAGGTGCTACTAAACTTTGATAATCTTTTAAAAACTCTTTCAAATCATCTGTATTTCTAAAAATTTCATTAATATATTGGCCAAAGCCACCTAAAACCACCTTGTTTTTGAAAAAATAATTATTTATTTCATTTAGAACTTCTGTTACGTTAGATTTTACTTCCAAAGATGTAGCAGTATTTAGCTTTAATTTTTGAAGTTCAACAATATACATTTCGGCTACAACTCTACTGATCTGACCAAAATAATTATTTTTTGTTAGGTTTTCATTAAAGATTATTGACTTATTAGAGCTTCTTAAGACTTCTAAAAACGAAGGAAGGCTTTTATCATAAATTTGTTGGGTACTAAGTCTTGCCGCTCTTTGAGGATTCAACATTAGACTTAAAGTAAGCTGAGATGCGGCTTCTGCAGGAGAAAGCACATCAAAACTCATTCCTGTTTTTCGTTTAAAAGTTTCTCTTGGATTAGCCGGATATCTAAATGGTCGGGGTGGAATAAGCGTTAACAATTGTTTTGGAATTGCCAAAAAATCAGGCTGAAGCGTTTGAAGTAATGCATTTAAACTCGCTCTTTGCTCTGGCCCAGAGGATGGCTTAAAAGGTATTTGACCATCTCCATTAAGAGCATTTGTATAGTAAGCACCACCCAAAACCTTGGAAGCAGCCTGCACTTGATACCTATGAAACATATACATTGGCACAAATACTTCCTCTAGCTTTGCCAATGGTTCATTTTTCGGTATCTTCTTCTCGTCAAAATTTTTAAGCACAAAATCCCTTAAATCCATTGTTCTTATCAACTCTTGCGTGGCGTCAGAGCCGTTGTCCCAAAGATGCGTTTGTGGATGTAATGAGCCGTCAGGCCTGGCGTCTTGGTCTGTTAAAAATTGTAATTTTTTCTTAAAAAGATTTTGGACTATTTGATTTAGAGCTTCTGTTTCATTAACCCCCGGTGCAAAATCTTGATATCCCCAAATGATAGAAGATTTATCATATTCGCCAATTCCCATACTATAAGCCTCAGAAAAATCCACTTTCCCGTCTTTTAAAAACACCAATGGATGTGGATAATCCATAACAGAAGCTCTACCTTGTATGCTCGAAATATAATTATGTGGCAGGCCTAGGGTATGTCCAATTTCATGAGCAGCAAGTTGTTTTAGTCTATCTAAAGCTAGTTTATTCAAATTGGAATCATCTGACTGCGAAAAATCTCCTGCTAAACCCTGTGCTAATAAATAATCTTGTCTAACCCTTAATGAACCAAGGGTGACTTTCCCTTTTAAAATCTCTCCAGTCCTAGGATCAATAACACTAGCACCATAAGACCAGCCACGTGTGCTCCTGTGGACCCACTGAACTAAATTATATCGAATATCCATTGGGTCGGCATCTGCAGGTAACATTTTTACTTGAAAAGCATCTTTATAACCTGCGGCTTCAAAGGCTTGGTTCCACCAAGTGGCTCCTTCAAACAGGGCCGAACGGATAGGCTCTGGAACTCCAGAATCTAAATAATAAACAATTGGCTTTACTGGCTCACTCAAAACTGCATTTGGGTCTTTTTTAGCAAGACGATGCTTGGAAATATATTTTTTAACTATCGGTTGATTGATAGGTGTTGAATAATCATAAAACTCAATCCCACCATAACCAATTCGAGGATCATACACGCGAGGTTTAAAGTTTAAATCTGGAAGTTTTACAAATGAATGGTGCTGATACATAGTTACATGATCAGTATTAGGCACAACTGAAGATAAATAATATCCTGGCTTTGAGCCACTTAAAGTTATAATTGATTCAAATTCTGTATTTTCTGGAAATGTTTTACACATAGGAGCATTTATACCCGACCTACTCGCATCAAAACTATAGGTTCCTTGCTTTGCTGAGGCAATATCATCAGAAGCTTGCACAGCATCTCTCAACAAAAACGGGGTAAAATCAATGAGAAATTTCCCATCTGAATTTTTTAAAATTTCAAAACCAAATAAGATTGATTTAGCGAAAGACTCTTCCACAGCTTTTTTCTCTAAAACATCATTTGAAATAGCTCTAAAAGAATAATTGGGTTCCACCATCATAATTTTATTTCCAAAACGCTCGAATTTTAGTACATGTTCTCCTCCCAATCTACCTCGATCTAATCCTATGTCGTTTGAACCTATACCTTGAGCTAAACTTGGATAATACAAGAACTCTTGTCCTAAATCTTTGACTTCAAGATAAATTTTACCTTTGCTTTCATTCCAATAAAAAGAAAAATAGCCTTCTGATTTCTTAAAATCTTTCAAAAGAGGATCCATTTCCTGCCCATAAGATTTTAAAAAAGCCAAAAACAATACAAGCAATAAAACATTTTTTTTCATTTTGATTAATTTTATTTTAAATAATTTTTTTCTCCAGCAGTAATTTCTAGGGCTATTTGGTTTTCTTTTGGTGGTATTGGACAAATATACTTTTCATTATAAGCACAATAAAAATTTCTTGCCGAATTAAAATCTAAGGTAATAGCATCACCTAATAAATCAGATTTTGGTATATTTAAATATCGACCTCCGCCATAGGTAGTTTTCGTATTCGTAAGGTCATTAAAAGGCAGCAAATAAGATGCCTCCTCCTCAAAAACTAAAACCTCAAATGTTTTTCCATCTTTTCGAAACATGGCTTTTCCCGCCAATTTTGCACCTTGGTTGGTAGAGTCCGTCATTAACATCTCAAAAGTTTTGTTTTGAGCATCAGCTATGAAGTCGGCTTCAAAAATTAATTCTTTATTTGGCTCAAAAAACATAATTTTATTAGGATTTTTATTCAAAAGAGGGCTTTCCTCCATTTCAATAAGCTCTGTCTTATATTTCTCAAAAGATTTTATTATTTTTAATTCAAAGGTTTCTGTATCACCAAATGAATAATAAAGAATTAAAGCAATAGCTAAAACTAGCAGTATAAAGAAATATTTATTTTTAAACATAAAGCAGAAAAAGTTTTATTTTTGTGAAACTTTAACAAAAATAAGATACTTCGAAATTACCAACACTATTTTAATTAAAAAATAAAACCGATGTTCACGGGAATAATAGAAAATACTGCAGAATTAGTAGAAAAAACTGAATATTTATCAAACGTAAGTTTTAAATTCAAATCTAAGCTTGCTTCTGAATTAAAAGTTGATCAAAGTTTAAGCCACGATGGTGTGTGTCTAACGGTAGAGAAAATTTGGTCTGAAGACCAAACCTATCAGGTAACTGCAATACAGGAAACACTAACCAAAACTAACTTAGGAGAATTGGAAATACATGATTTAGTAAATTTAGAACGTTGCATGAAAGCGGATGGAAGATTTGATGGACATATTGTGCAAGGTCATGTGGATTTAACTGGGATTTGCGAGGATGTTTTGGAAACAGGTGGAAGTTGGAAAATCTATATTAAATACGATTCAAAATCTGGAAATATAACGGTTTCTAAAGGGTCTATTTGCTTAAATGGTATAAGTTTGACAGTTGTAAATTCAGAAACTGGGCTGTTTTCTGTATCAATCATACCGTATACTTGGGAAAATACGAATCTAAGATATTTAAAAAAAGGCGATAAGGTAAATTTAGAATTTGATATCATTGGTAAATATGTAGCTCGCCTTTTAAAATCATGATAATTTTAGAAAACATTTTTTTTCATCATTTAAAAACTTCTTCCATTAAAAATCAATATTTAAATACACTGAAATTTCTATTTATTTTCTTGCAAAATATAGCACTTATTAACAGTAATTTAAAGTTTAAAAAAACTAGATTTGCATTTTAGTACAAAATCAAATTACTTTGTCGTTAGTTATTTAAATATATTCTTAATAATGCCAAAATTTAGCACCAATACAAAAACTGACGTTCTTATTCATTTAGGTATTATTCTGTCTTTTCTATTAGCTTTTTTCTTTGCTTTTTTCTTTTTGTATCTACCCTGGTCCACAAATCATGGAGAGGCTGTGGTAGTTCCGGTTCTAAAAGGTCTAAGCCTCGAGGCAGCAGAAGATTTATTAGATGAAAATGACTTAGATTATGAAATCAGTGATAGCATTTTTGTTTCTGGAATTGCTCCTTTAAGTATTTTGTCAAATTATCCAAAATCTGGCTCAAATGTCAAAGAATCAAGAAAAATATATTTGACTATAGCTGCGGTATCTGCTCCATTAGTAAAAGTTCCTAATATTATTGGTAGATCTACATCAAGTGCTCAAAATCAACTTTTAAGTGCTGGTTTATCTTCGGCTGGGGAAGAATTAATTCCTGCCCTAGAGGAAAATACTGTTTTAAAAATAAAGTTAAATGGCCAAGAAATTCAACAAGGGCAAGAGATACCCAAAGGGTCTAAAATAATTTTGGTGGTTGGCGACGGTTATGGCAATCAAAGAATCGATGTGCCAACAGTAATTGGAATGAGCTTTGATGAAGCGGATATTCTACTTTCTGGTCTAGGTTTAAATCTTGGAACAATAACCTTTGAAGTTTCTGATAAACCTTCAGGTACTGTGCTAAAACAAAAACCCGAAGCAGGAAACGAAGAAAAAATTAAAATAGGCTCACCAATAAATATTTGGGTTTCAGGTGAGCCAGTTACAACTCCAATAGAAAAATAATTAATATTAATAATGGAAGAAAATTTTGACATTACAGTTAATCAATTAAGAGAAATGCTCGAAAAAGGAGAGCCTTTTAATTTAATTGATGTGAGAAACCCAGATGAATTTGAAGAAGATAATTTAGGGGGTATTTTGTTTCCTTTAGGCGATTTACCTGATAGCTTAGAGGACTTAGAAGCTATGAAAGGGCAAGACATCTATATTCATTGTAGAAGTGGTGCTAGAAGCGAAAGAGCTAAGCAATTTTTAATTTCAAATGGATTTGAAAAAGTTCACAACGTTTTAGGTGGAATATTAGCCTTTAGAAATTTGTAAACCAAGATTTTGAATTCTAAAAATATAAAACTTCAATTTTAATTTAAAATTGAAGTTTTTTTTATCTCTTATTTTTTGAATCAATTGTAATTGTTACCGGGCCATCATTTATCAAAGATACTTTCATATCTGCACCAAAATCTCCTGTTTGAATATCTTTTCCAAGCTTTTTAGAAAGTGCCTCTATCATTTTAGTATAAAAAGGTATAGCAATTTCGGGCTTTGCAGATTCAATAAAGGAGGGTCTGTTGCCTTTTTTTGTGGAAGCCAAAAGAGTAAATTGAGAAATCAGAAGTATATTCCCATCTATATCTTCTAACGATAAATTCATTTTCCCATCGGTATCTGAAAACACCCGAAGTCCAATTATTTTGTTAGAAAGCCAATCTAAATCTTCTTCCGTATCGAAGTGGCTAATGCCCAAAAAAACCAAAAATCCTTTCTTAATTTCTCCTTTAATATTTTGGTCGATAGTTACTTTAGCCTCACTCACTCTTTGAATAACAGCAATCATTCCTTCAAAAATTTAACATTAAATAAGCAATCAAAAAATAAGCTCCAATACCAATCAAATCATTTGCAGTTGTAATAAAAGGGCCAGAGGCCATAGCCGGATTTACGCCCATTTTGTCTAATATCAAAGGGGTAATGGTACCCATAAAAGATGCCAAAATAACCACAGAAAACAAGGAAAGGCAAACCACCCAAAACAATTCTGGATTACCAATAGTATACACGTAGATTCCTGTTAAAACTCCTACCACAAGTCCATTAATTAAAGCTACTCGTATAACTTTAGAAAGTCTTTGCCATAAACTAATACTAATTCCTGATTTTTCGGCAAGGGATTGAACGATTAAAGAGGAAGTTTGAATTCCAACATTTCCTCCAGTGGAGGCCATTAAAGGAATAAACACCGCCAAGCCAGCTATTTTTGACATGGTGCCTTCAAACCAACCTATCACCGATGCAGCTAAAAGACTTCCAATAACACCAATCACTAACCAAGGAATTCGAGCTTTGGCAAGTTTCCAAACAGAATCGTCTTCGTCGGCCTCGCCAGTGATACCAGACATCACTTGAATATCCTCTTCAGCTTTTTCAGTAATAAAATCGAGTACGTCATCCACTGTAATGACCCCTAATAACCTACCCAAAGAGTTAACTACCGGAATAGCCTCTAGGTCATATCTTTGCATAATTTGAGCTACCTCATCTCCACTTTTAGTAGTATCAACAAATACGATATCATCATCAAAAATATTCCCAATTTTAGTATTTTTTCGTGCTAATACGATTTGCTTTAAAGAAACAATACCCATCAATTTTTGATCAGTATCCACCACATAAACGGCATACACTTTATCTACATCCTCAGCTTGAGCTCTTATTTCTTCAACGCATTCACTTACCGTTTGATTAATATTTACTTTTATTAATTCTTTTTGCATTAATCCTCCAGCTACGTCTTCGGGATAATGCAATAAATCTAAAATAAATCGAGCTTGCTCTCTATCTTCCAATAGGGAAATAATCTGTTCTCTGACTTCTATGGGCTGCTCATTCAGCAAGTCTACAGCATCGTCCGAATCAAATAGATTTACGTATTTTGCTATTTCTTCAATTGTAAACTGCTCTTTAATAAATTTTTTTCTATCGTCAGATTCAATATTGGAAAGTACCTCGGCTCCAATTTCTGTATCTAACAATTGGAAAAGTGCATGAGCACCCTTTCCATCTAATTCAAAAAGAATATTAGCAATATCTGCTGGAAATAGCTCATCCAGTTGGGTTTTTAAAAAATCACTTTGATTTGATGAAATGGCTTCTTCAATTGTAGCTAAATAATCTTTGGTAAGTTCGAAAGTCGCCATTTTCTACTTGTCCTTTAAAATTGAATCGCAAAAATGTAAAAAATATGTCTTTTAAACAAGAAAAGGCATAATTAGAATACAAAATAATTTAAAGAAAATGGATACAATACTAATCGCTTTAAATGTATATTTTGTAATGAAATTCAAAAAAATAAACTACGATTCAGACTTAATTGGAAGAGTAAATTTATCAAGATTTTTTGGTATTATGTATTATTAATAAATATTTGGAATCAAAGTACCACTATCGAATATTCCTTTTTGTATATAGAAATAAAAAGTGGGTAATTCTTTCCTAATTTATTATAAGCTGCAGTTTTCTCATCCATTCGGTGCTTTGTGACTTCAATTATTAATTTCAGCTTACTTTTATCTTTTAGTAAGGCTGCAAAACTATAATTACGCACTTCCGAAGGATTCATATTATTATCCGACAGCTTTTTTGCCACAGGATACCACTGCCATTTTTCGCCTATTCGTTCTATTTTCTGAGAGACAACTTTACCTTTCTCGTCAAGCAAGACTATTTTTATCAAGATAAATCGTTCCGGGTCTCCTGAAGGGACTCTATGCCCTGCAAATTCATTCTTCACTTTTAAATTATATATTAAAGAATCTGCTGCTTTAAATTTGGACTTTATGACGCTAGGCTCAAAACTTAAGCCGTTAAAGACTGTGGTTTTCACAGAATCAAACTTTGGAATGCCAGACCCCGTAAAAAAATGAGCGTGGCTTTTTCTTTTAGGATATCCAGCTACTAATGACCGCTGGGTTTCTGGCATGTGGCAACTCACACAATTTTTCTTTCCAAAAAATGGTCCTTTTTTCCATTCATCTCCTGTTTCAAAAGTGCAAGCTAAAGTAGGGGTTACAACTGCATTTGCATTATGACAGGAAATACACAATTTTTCAGATAAAAAAATCGGATCTTTTTTCACTTTATGTGGCGCATTCAGATTTCCGTTGGTGCCAATAATTGCACCATTTCTTACATGGCAGCTCGCACAGTTAATTCCTTCTTGTTGTAGTGATTTGTCAAAAAATGGGTTTCTCTTTTTTACTGGCTTGTAAATATCCCCATTAACCATACCCGTAACAATAAACTCTTGTTGATTCTGTAAAGGAATATGGCAATTTATGCATAAAAAAGGACTAGATTCTTTCTTTAATTCGGCTTGAAACTGCAAGTCTGTCCAGGCATGCGCGTGAGTAGAAAGCTTCCATTCTTGGTAATGATCAACATGACAAGTACCGCAATCTTGGGATTTTAAAGAGATTAAACCAACAGGAGTACTTTGATTAGGCACAACTTTTTCCCATGATTTTGTTAAAGGGACAATCTCCTCTGATTCAAATAATTTTTTTTTCACCACAAGAACATAAGTAATTGCCAAAATAAAAATAACTATGGCTAGTGGCAACTTAAATTTTTTGATTTTATCCATTTCATATTCAAAATCAACGTTCTATTTTCTATAAGTTAAACTCCTTTAAAAGCTTTTTGTTTAAAAGCAATTTTGGCATTTTCAGATTGCTAATATACCACAAATTTTGTTTCAATTATACTT
>JANNWE010000340.1:0-15493 GCA_031414675.1 Cytophagaceae bacterium | reverse complement strand
GCCTTAATATGTCTTCTTTTTTGAAGTATTACCGGAGCAGCCACACGTTCTTTGCAATCGAATATTGAACACTTTTCACATGTTTGATTTACTTTCCTTTCAGTTATTGATTTATCAAACAAAAAACCAATTTTTTCTTTGGTATTTGAGTCCATTTCAAATCCTAAGCTAATACTCACATTTGTGTTTTCTAAAATATTTAAGGATCGAGCAATAGATATTACAAAGTATTGATTTCCAGCATCCACATAAGTTGAAATCTGAGATTGAATTAAGATGGTATTTAATTCCTTTGTCTTTTTTTGAATTTTAGACAAATCATCCAAAATATTTAAAGAAACCCATCTTCTACAATAATTTTCATTTTTGCTTTCCTGAGGATCATGTTGTTTATAAAGATGTAATTCTTTAGTTAATTTATAATCTTTTGATTCGAAAGGAGCTTCGAAACGAAGAAAAAACAATTTATCTATTCCAAAGTATTGCGGTAAAATACTAAATATTCTATGAAGTAAAGTCTCGGGAGTGGTTTGAAATAAAGTAACCATTTCTAGAAGGTTATTTTCATGAAAATTGCTTAAACTGAATAAATAACGAAGTTTTTTGATTAAAATATGCTTTTTTATGAGAATTGCTCCTGCAAAATAAGATGCTTGGAAATTATTAAATACTTCATCAAACGACTTAACCTCAATCCAAGAAGAAGTAAAAGGACGGACTTTTAAGTTCATGTAAATAAATCCTAATTCTCTAGCCAAAGTAAATGCCCTTTGGTCAGAAGAAATACGTTTATTTATAAGAATTTTTTTTGATTTAGCTAGGTATACCGAGCGTATAGTGGAAAGTGTAGGATATTGCTTTTCCTCAAAATATTCAATTTGTATTCCAAATTTATCAAATAATAGATTTCCAAGGAAAAACTCATCCATTTGGAATTCTTCATCAATTTTATTTTCAATTAAAAAGTTTTGTGCTAATTCTTCTAATTCTGGAAAATAATTATTGTGCATTTCTTGATAAGACCTTAAAACCGCAAAATAGAATTGTTCCACACTCATGTTGTAGCTTCTTCCTATTTTGATAATCGTATTTATGAAAGCGCTTAACTTTGTGGGAGCCTCTGAAAGCATTTCTAATAAACTAGCAGGGTCTATTCCAAAAAAATCAAATGGTATTTCAGTTAAAAAATTTGATTTTAGTAAATTGGAAATAGGTTCTAATTTTTTACTTAATTTTAAAGATACTAAGCTGTCATAATCAACTTCAAGTGCTTCAGACAAAGCTGAAATTTTATCTGCTTTAGGATATTTTTTGCCTTTCTCAATCTCATTAATATATGACATGGAAATGCCTGATTTAGATGCCAAGTCATGTAAGGAAAGACTTTTTTCTTGGCGTAATTGTTTGAGTTTTAATCCAAAAATTAATCGTATATGGTCAGTTTTAAGGCTCATTTAAATTTGGAATCAACTTATAGGTTAAAATTAGAGAAAATATTTTATTTGCTTCTCTAAATAATCAATACATTTAAATTAAATATGCAAAACTAAAATAGAGACTATTTTACAATGATTCTGAAAACTCCATATTTATTTCTGATCCTACACCGGAAAGAAAATTGCCTGTGGCTGCTTGCAAAGTAAGTTTGCCTTTGGAAATGCTTATAATCTTAAATTGACCTTTAAAGCCATCAATGTTAATGTCCATAACTTTATCTGCGGAAAGTAATGCCCAGGTACCTCTATTTAAAATGTTTTTGGTGAGACGATCCACTGCTCTAGTTTCTTTATTTGATCTAAATTCAAAAACTAAACCGAACAAGGCAATTGCAGAAACATTTAAAGAAGAATTATTTATAGCTTTGCCACTTGGGTCTGTGTATCTTTCTAGTTTCCAAGAGTTTAATGATAATAATTCAGAAGGAGTTCTATCTGGTTCAGGAGTGGATTTTTCTTTACAAGCTCCTATAAATAATGCTAAGATTAAGATTAAAAAGGTATTTTTCATTAAATTTCAATTATTTTTGTAATACAACGAACTATGTATTAAGATATATGTACACAAAATTAAGAAAGTTTAAATCAACAAACATATTATTTATTTTTTTATTGTGTTTTTTCATTCAAAATCCTACTACTTTGGCTCAGGATTGTAGTCAATCTTCGAATTTTGATTTCAAACCTTCTTTGGCTGGAAAAGGAGTAAATTGGTTCCAATTCCCTGAATTTTCGTTGCCTTTTAAGGTGGTTTATGGGGGAGCTTCAAGTTTTGCAAATTCTGATTTCATGTTTAAGAGAGGTTTTACTCATTTCTCAAATCCAAATGATTTAACCAGATTACCACTTAAAAATAGGGCATTTATATATTATGGTGTAGCATTTACCAATCCTAATTTGCAGCCTTGGGCATTATTAAAAAGTCCATGGAATAACGATATGAAAGTTTATCAAGCTCATTGGGATAGAGAGATTGCTCGAATGAAAGTGGAAACTAGTGGAAAGACTACTATTGATACTGATATTTTAGTTTTTGATATTGAACGACAGATTAAATCGGATGACTCTATTTTAGTATTGAAGAATTTACCATCTACTTCCCAAGATTTAAAAAATCTTTCCAATGCTAGTTTTATTGAACAATACAAAAGACAATTGCAAGATTTGTATTTTAATTCGGTTGATTATACACTTAAGAATGGCAAAATCAATGCTCCATTAATATCCTCTTATGCTGACACTCCGATTTTAAATACTTTTACTAATATACAAGGAAAATCTTGGCAAGATTGGAAAATAGACAAAGCCACAATTAATTTTTTAACCTATGACTTTGCAAACAATAAAGTTGGTGGCAAATTTTATGACAGTCAAACCATACTAACTCCTTCAGCATATTTTTATTTTGATTATCCCCATCCGTTTGCTCCGGAATATTTATCTTATCTATTATTTCAGTGTGAGGCCAACAGGGCCTGGTCTAATAAGGATTTGATGCTATTTGTGTGGTTAAAATATAGTTATACCCCAGAATTTGTTCACAAAAATATTAAGCCATGGATGGCTGAAGCTTGTGGTGTTTTTCCTTTTTTTGCAGGTGCCAAAGGTATTTGGTTGTGGGAGCAAACAGGAATTGTTAAGAATGAGGATAACTTATCTAATTATGAGTATTTCACAAAAGGCTTGTACCGAGTTTCTCAGTTTAAAGAGATGTTTGAAGGCGATTATAAATTAATTGAAGCTTTTTCAGCAAGAGAATATAACGAGAATAAATTACCAATTTGGAGAGGTGTTCAAAATGGCAAAAAGATTTTAGTTGCTGCTCAAAATCCTTATGCGAAGTCTGAAAATGAAGAAGTTAGCCTTGTTTTGAATTATGGAAGTTGGTCTAAAACCATTAAATTGAAAGGGTACGAAGTATTTATGTGTAAATATGATTTTGACTTAAGCCTTGGTATTGAACCTGAAATTAATATTGTTGATTTCCATGTATTTCCAAATCCGAGTTCTAAAAATATTGGTTTTAAACTTATTTTGAAAAATGAAAGTTTCGTAACAATTAGGTTATCCGATATAGATGGCAAAGAATTATATGTAGAAAAATCTATGAATAAAGTCAAAACGATAGAAAGGTCTTTAGAATTTAAGACCAATTTAAGTAATCAAGTCATTCTGAGCGTTGAAACTCCAACTGAAAAGAAATCTGCCAGAGTCATAATTTATTAAAAAATGTGAATAGATTACATAAAGAAACTAGCCCTTATTTGCTTCAACATAAAGATAATCCTGTGGATTGGTATCCTTGGGGAAAAGAAGCATTAGAAAAAGCTCAAAGAGAAAACAAAGTCATTATTTTAAGTATTGGATATTCGGCTTGTCATTGGTGTCATGTGATGGAGCATGAGTCTTTCGAGAAGGAGAGTACAGCTCAAATAATGAATAGGTACTTTGTAAATATTAAACTAGATAGAGAGGAAAGGCCCGACATAGATTCTATTTATATGGAGTCATTACAGGCTATGGGATTAAGAGGTGGGTGGCCTTTAAATGTATTCTTGATGCCAAATACAAAGCCTTTTTATGGAGGCACCTATTTTCCAAATAAGAATTGGGAGAATTTGTTACATAGTATTCAAGAGGCTTTTTTAAACAATTATGATCAATTAAAAAATTCTTCTGAAAGTTTTGCTAATTCTTTAAATTTGAAAGATTCAGAAAAGTATAATTTTGCTTCCTTTGGAGAAGTAGATCTAAAACTTAGCCTGAAAGAATTAGATCAAGTAATATTAAAGCTAAGCAGTACTTTTGATATAGAACTAGGTGGCATGCAGAGATCTCCTAAATTTCCCATGCCATCAGTTTGGCAGTTTTTATTAAGTTATTTGTCTTTAATAGATAGAAAAAATGAATTAAATCATTTGAGAAATACACTTGACAGAATTGCCTTGGGAGGTATTTTTGATCATTTGGCTGGAGGATGGACTCGCTATTCCACTGATGAACGATGGAAAATTCCTCATTTTGAAAAAATGTTGTATGACAATGGGCAGCTGGTTAGTTTATATTCAAAATCAATTATTTTGTTTAAATCTAAAGGCATTTTTGAAGAAAGTGTTAGTTTGTATAATTGGGCTATTTCTTCAACTATTAATTGGTTAAAGTTAGAAATGACTACTAATTTAGGTGGCTTTTATTCAGCACAAGATGCTGACTCAGAAGGTGTTGAGGGAAAATATTATGTTTGGTCGGAATCGGAAATAAATGATATTTTAGGGGATAAAGCCACGTATTTTAATAGAATTTATTCAATTTCTCAAGAAGGAAATTGGGAATTTGGCCACAATGTGTTGCATTTAGAAGAAGTTTTGGAAAAAGATTCATGGAATTTGATTTTGGATTATCATAAAGACCTAAAAAATTGGAGAAATAAAAGGGTCAAACCAGGTTTGGATTCAAAAATACTCTGTGGATGGAACGGGCTTATGTTAAATGGCTTAATAGATTATTATAAGTGCAATCAGAATCAAGAACTTTTTGAAATCATAGAAAAAAGTGTTACTTTCATTGAAAAGCATCTGACTTTGGAGGTTAAAAATGAGAATAATGAATTTTCTTTAGGTTTATGGCATCAATTAGATATTGAAAAAGAAGACAGAGTTTTAGGATTTTTAGATGACTACGCGGCTGTAATCCAAGCATATATTAATTATTACCAAATCTGTTTTGAAGAGAAATGGTTGATTATTGCCAATAAATTAGTGGATTATACCCTAAATAATTTTCTTGATATAGAAGAACAATTATTTTTTTATACTGATATACAAGGTGAAAAATTAATTGCAAGGAAAAAAGAGATATTTGATAATGTAATTCCTTCTTCCAACGCTCTAATGGCAAAAAATCTTTATTTTTTAGGAAGAATTTTTGAAGAAGAAAGTTATACTAAACTTTCTAAATCTATGTATTTAAAACTTAAAAACTTGTTAATTCAGGATCCGCAATGGCTATCTTGTTGGTCAGAATTGAGTTTATTATTTACTTTTCCTGAGGTAGATATAGCCATTGTAGGAGAAAATCATCTTAAAATATCTTATTTGTGCCAAAGTCAAGTGTATTGTTCAAATGGCTTGATATATGCAACTAATTTAGATTCTAATTTACCAATATTCAAAAATAGGCTTAACATAAAGATAAATGAAACCAATATTTTTGTTTGTAAAAACAAAACTTGTTTTCTCCCAGTAAAGACTGTTGAATCGGCATTAACATTAATTAATAGTGAGTTTTGAGCATTTAGTCATATCGCCCATTTCAGAAACAACTTTTGTTTTTGCTTGTAATAATTATTCAGATTTTAAATTTTATGAAGAATTAGTAAAATTTGAAAATTATTTAAAGGCAAATCCAATACCTTGTTTTATTGAATGTTTAGTTGCATACAATTCAATCACTCTTTTTTTTAATTCTAATTTATTTAATTATTTCACTTCTTTAGCTTCCATTTCTGAACGTATTAAAACTGATTTTATTAAATCTAAAAAACACATAATAATAGGTGAAGAGGCCTTTTTTGAAATATCGGTAAAATACAATGGAGATGATTTGAAATATATCTCAGAGGAACTGGGTATGTCTATTTCTAAAATTATTGATTACCACACAGAGCCCCTTTATTCTGTAGCGATGATAGGTTTTTTACCGGGTTTTCCTTATTTATCTGGTTTATCTGAAAAATTAGTTGTTCCAAGAAAAATAAGCCCAAGAGCAAAGGTTGAAAAAGGAAGCGTAGCCATTGCAGGTCTACAAACAGGAATTTATCCAATGGTTAGTCCAGGAGGCTGGCAAATAGTAGGTAAAACAGATTTTGAATTGTTTTCGTTAGAAAATAGCCAAGCAAATACTTTAAAGCGAGGCGATAAGGTAAAATTTATTGCAATTTAATTATGAGAATTATTAAATCGGGCTTGCTAACTACTGTTCAAGATTTAGGAAGATATGGGTACAAATCAGCCGGAATAAATTCCAATGGTGCAATGGATCAAGGTTCATTAAAAATTCTGAATATTTTACTTCAAAATAACGAAAATGAAGCATCTTTTGAGATACATTTTCCAGGACCTATTATTTTGTTTGAAGAAAATTGTGAATTTGCATTAATGGGCGCAGATTTTAATTCAAAATTAAATAATATTCCAATTACCAACGGTAAAATTTATTTTGCTCAAATAGGTGATATTCTTAAGTTTGAGTCTAAAAATTGTGGTGAAAGAGCTTATTTTGGGGTAAATGGTGGATTTAAATTAGATGAATGGTTGGGTTCAAAAAGTTCAAGTTTACAATTGAAACATTTACTATTACCCAATGCTTTAGATTTAAAATTACCTATTAAAAGAAGATGTAATAAAAATAATTATGGAATTTCCAGAAGATTTAGCTTTCCCATACAAGATGAATCTAAAATAAGATTTGTGGAAGGTCCAGAATATTCCCTAATAAATTTAAATGCTAAAGATAATTTGACAAAGCAATTGTTTAGCGTAAGTGTAGATAGTAATAGAATGGGAATAAAATTAGAAGGTAATCCAATAATATCTGAAAATTATTCTGAAATGATTTCTAGTGGGGTTAGTTTAGGAACTATGCAACTATTGCCCAATGGACAAATAATAGTTTTAATGGCCGATGCTCAAACTACTGGAGGCTATCCAAGAATTGGATTTATAATAAAAAAGGATATTTCTTTATTAGCCCAAATTAGTCCTAACCATTCTTTTAATTTTGAATTAATATCGTTTATGACAAGTATTGAAATTCAAAAAGAAGAAGAATTAAAATTTAAATTAATACAAAAAGCATTAGTTTTTAAAACGCATGATCTTAAAGATTGACATAAATTGTGATATGGGGGAATCCATAAAAGATTTAGAAAACGGAAGTGACGAAGCTTTGATGCCGTTTATTTCTTCTGTAAATATTGCATGTGGATTTCATGCTGGCAATGAACACATTATGGCAAATACAATAAAAAATGCACAAAAATACGGTTTAAATATTGGAGCACACCCTGGGTTTAATGATAAAAAGAATTTTGGAAGGGTGAATATGAATCTTTCTAAGGAGGAATTAACTGAATGTTTGTTTTATCAAATTAACCTATTAAAAGTAATGGTAGAGGAAAATGGTGGGAAACTGAACCATGTAAAACCTCATGGAGCTTTGTATAATATGTCTGCGGCTAATCAAGAAATTGCTTTTACAATTGCAGAGGTTATTTATTCTATTGATAAAAACCTAATTTTATTTGGCCTTTCAGAAAGTTTTAGTATTTCAGAAGCGAAAGCAGTAGGCCTAAAAACTAAATCTGAAGTTTTTGCCGATAGGGCTTATTTGTCGGATGGTTCATTATGTCCACGAAATAGGGAAGGGGCTGTTTTTAGCAATATTGAAAATGTTAAATCACAAGTGAAAGGAATAATTAATAATGGGAAGATTGAAACAATTAACCAAGAAATTATTCAAATTACTGCAGAAACCATCTGTGTCCATTCAGACACCCCAAATGCTTTAGAATATGCAAAAACAATATTTGAGTTAGTAAAAATTTAAACTATTTCACTAATTGTCCGCTTATTCTTAATAGCTCTAACTCAGATAATTTAACGTTAAATTGAGCATTAACTAATCTGCTCATTGCAGTATTGAATCTTGTTTGGGCATCATTTAATTCTAAGATAGTAGAGGCACCCAATTTAAATTTCTCTAATGAAATTTCTAAGTTTTCAACTGCGAGAGACTTATTTTCCAACTCTAATTTAAGCAATAACTTATCAGTTTCATATTGATAATAAGAGGTATTTAATTCATTTTCGATTCTATTTATTAAATCATCCTTTTGTAATTTTAATATTTCTCCGTTAATTTTTGTTAATTGGATATTCTTTTTAATAAAATGTCCATCAAAAATACGCCAGGTTGCTGTTACACCTGTATTTAGACCAACTGATTGGTTTAGGGAAATCAAACCAGCATTATTTGAGTTAAAACTATAGCCAAATGAAGAGTTAAGTGTGACGCGAGGCATTAGAAATGATTGAGCTTCTTTTTGATTTAACAAATTGATTTCTTCTGATTTTTTCAAAAACAAAAATTCTTGATTCTTCGTTTTTGTTTCCTTTAATAATTCTTGCAAGTCATATTTAACATCTATATTGCTATCATTAGTGACTTGGAAATCTATATTTGGATCTTGGCCTAAAATTCCATTCAATCTAATCTTGGAAGTTTTTAATTGATTTTCTGAATTTGTTAAATCAGCTAACTGCGTACTTAAATCTGTTTTTGATTGTAAATAATCCAATTTTGAACCTCTGCCTATTTGCCATCTTTCTTCAGTTATTTTAAGTCTTTCTTCATAATATTTTATAATTATTTTTAGATATTCTTTTGATTGTTGTAATCTTTGAATATCATAATAGGCTTGCATTACATTGGAGAGTGTGTTTTGAATAATCAGCTGATTTTGAATTCTACTTTGTTGCCCAGTAGACTTTAACCTTTCCATAATAGCATTCATCCTTCTTCCATCATACAATACCCAAGAAAGGTTCACATTAGTTAAAGGAGTTATTGATCGACCAAACCTATTGATTTCTCTTCCATCAAAAAAACGTTGATTTACTTGATTAAAAATGCTAAAAAAGCTTGCATTCCAATCAACTACTGGTGTCATTCCAGCATTTCCTTTGTAAATTTGATTATCAACAGCTTCTATTTGCTTTTCTGAAATCTTTATTCCCCAATTTTTTTCTAAAGCTATACTTTGGGCTTCCTCTAATTTTAAAACAGTCTGGGCTTTTAAATTACCATTGACAACAACTAGAAATAGGAATATTACACATTTTTTCATTCTATATGTTTGATTTTATGCTTCTACCATTTGGTCAATTGCATGCATTCTTTCAAAATTTTTCTTTTTGCTTAAATAAATATACATGGCTGGAATTACATATAAGGTAAGAATTAAAGACAATATTAAACCGCCAATTACAACAATACCCATTGACCTTCTGCTTTCTCCCGCAGAACCTAATGCTAAGGCAATAGGCAAGGCCCCGAAAGTAGTAGCAAGTGTAGTCATTAAAATGGGTCTTAGCCTCATAGTGGCCGCTTGGATAGCTGCCTCAGTTTTTGAAAGTCCCTTTTCTCGTAATTGATTAGCAAATTCTACAATAAGAATACCATTTTTTGTTACTAATCCAATTAACATAATCATACCAATCTGGCTGAAAATATTTAATGTTTGATCAAAAAACCAGAGGGAGAAAACCGCTCCAGCAATAGCAAGTGGAACCGTAAACATGATTATTAGGGGATCTACAAAGCTTTCGAATTGTGCTGCTAAAATTAAAAAAACAAGAATTAAGGCTAATCCAAATGAAAAGAGCGTATTGGAAGAACTTTCTGCAAAATCTCTGGAAGATCCAGTTAAGGCTGTTTTTATTTTCTCGTCATTTAATTTGTCTCTAATGTCGTCCATTGCTTTTATACCATCACTAATACTCTTGCCGGGAGCTAATCCTGCGGATACCGTTGCACTCAAATAGC
Source organism: Cytophagaceae bacterium (assembly GCA_031414675.1). GTDB lineage: Bacteria > Bacteroidota > Bacteroidia > Cytophagales > Spirosomataceae > Leadbetterella. The sequence goes on along the minus strand of JANNWE010000340.1, from coordinate 5,393 downwards.
GGTCATAATGGTATAATTGAGGTGGACTACTATTTTCTTCAACTGAAACAATATTGTCTAGTTGTACCAATCCACCAATATTATTTTTTACATACATACTTTTTAAATCAAAAGGCTCATTTCTATCTTTTTGATCAAACTGCCCAATAACTTGATACTGCCTTCCATTCATTGTAAAATAGCTGAATCTTTGCCCAGAAAATGCTAATTGCATAGTTTGAGCTACATCAGCAACAGTAACACCCAAACTTTTGGATTTTTCTCTATCTATTTTTATTGACAATTCTGGCTTACTAAATTTAAGGTCCACATCTGAAACGGTGAATGTTGGATCTTTTTGTACTAATTCCATAAATTTCGGTAAATAGACTCTAAGCTTTTCAAAATCTGGTGCTTGAATTACATATCCAACTGGTAAACCGCCACGTTTATTGACTGCAATAGTTTGTTGTTGATTTACAAATGCTCTTGCTTCTGGTAATTTTTTTAACAAGTTGTTCATTCTTTCATTTAATTCTGCTTGAGATTTTTTTCTTTCATCTTTTTCAACCAAAGCAATTCTAGCAAAACCAGTGTTTGATGCTCCTGATCCTCTAAAAGAAGGTGCTGTCATGGTCATTAAACCTCTGATCTCAGGCACTGAGTCTTTCATGACTTTTGCAGCTTTTTGAATAAAATTATCCATGTATTCGTATGAAGATCCTTCAGGCCCAAGAAATGAAACTTGCAGATTACTCCTGTCGTCTAAAGGAGCTAGTTCAGCGTTCAATTTTCCCCAGAAGAAATAGACCATTCCAAAGATTACTACCATAATTGGCAAAACCATCCATTTTTTCTTTACAAAATTACCAAGGCTATTCAAATAAGTTTTTTCCATATTGACAAAAAATGGTTCTGTCATTACATAGAATTTGGTTTTTTTAGCTGTTTTTCTATTCAAATATGCATTCAGCATTGGAGTAAGCGTTAGAGAAACAAAGGCAGAAATTAATACCGCTGAGGAAAGTACAATTCCGAATTCTCTAAATAGCTTTCCTACAAAACCTTCCATAAAAATTACGGGAAGAAATACTGCGGCTAGGGTAATGGAAGTAGATAAAACTGCAAAAATTATTTCATTAGAACCTTTTACAGCAGCTTCAATTGGATTCATTCCTTCCTCAATTTTTTTGAAAATGTTTTCCGTTACTACAATCCCGTCGTCGACCACTAATCCAGTTGCCAAGACAATAGCTAACAAGGTTAAAACATTTATAGAGAAACCAAATAAATACATAATAAAGAAAGTACCGATTAATGAAACAGGAATATCTATTAAAGGTCTAATTGCGACAATCCAATCTCTGAAAAACAGGAAGATAATAACAATAACAAGTAAAACAGCTATTAAAACTGTTTCTGCTACTTCTTCAACTGATTTTCTTACGAAAACCGTATAATCTAAAATTGTTCCTAATTTTAAGTCTGGAGGAAGCGTTTTTTTTATTTCTTCTATTCTTTTATAAACTTCTTTGGCTATATCGAGGTAATTGGCTCCTGGCTGAGGAGAAATTGCAATACCAACCTGAGGCTGTCCATTCCATCTCATTATAGTTTCCAAATTTTCAGCCCCTATTTCTGCATATCCTATATCTTTTAATCGTACTACCCGTTCATCTACATTTCTAACAATCATATTGTTAAAATCCTCTTCATTTGTGAATCTACCAATTGTCTTCACAACTAATTCTGTATTATTTCCTTGAAGCTTTCCAGATGGTAATTCCACATTTTCTCTGTCAAGCGCTGCTTTAACGTCTTGAGAAGTAACACCCAAGGACACCATTTTTTCAGGGTCCATCCAGATTCTCATAGCATATTTTTTCTGTCCCCAAACTCTTACTTCACTGATTCCTTCAATAGTTTCTAGTCTTGGAGAAATTGCATTTTCTGCATAATCTGATAATTCAAGTAAACTTCTACTGTTGCTTTCTAAGGATAAAGATAAAATTGTCTCGGAATTAGCATCCGCTTTTCGCACATTGGGTAATCCATCAATGTCTTTTGGTAATTGAGATACCGCCGTAGAGACTTTGTCTCTAACATCGTTGGCGGCTTTTTCCATATTTACTCCCAAATTAAATTCTATTGAAATACTGGAAGAGCCTTGATTAGAAGAGGAGCTTACAGAACGAATTCCCTCTACGCTATTGAGCGCTTTTTCAAGAGGTTCTGTGATTTGTGATTCAATAATATCGGCATTTGCTCCTGGATAGCTGGCACTAACGCTTACTATAGGTGGGTCAATAGATGGATATTCCCTTACTCCTAGGAATTGATATCCAATAAAACCAAAAAGTAGGATTAACAAGTTCATGACAATTGCCAGAACCGGGCGTTTAATTGATAAAGTTGAAATTGACATTTTATTAGTTTTTTGTAAATACTGGGGTTCCAGCCTTAATTGTCATTAATCCACTAGTAATAAGTGAGTCTCCTACACTTAATCCACTAAGCACTTGTAATTTACTTTCATTTCTAAGTCCAGTTGTAATTTTAATTTCTTCTACTATACCATTTCTTTTTACAAATACTTTTTTGCCATCCATTACTGGGATAACAGTTTCAGATGGTATCATTATAGATTTTTGACTTCCTAGATTCAATAAAACCTTGATAAACATTCCGGGGTATAGCTTATTGCCAATATTTTGACTAATTGCCCTTACTTTTAAGGTTCTTAAGTTTTCATCTATTTTTGGATCGATGGCAATAATTTTCGCATTAAATTTTGATTCACTGCCATCAATTTGAAAATCTATAATTTTTCCTAAGCCAATATTTGATAAATATTTCTCAGGAACAGTAAAATCAACTTTAATAGGATTATATTGTACTAAAGTGGAAATTATAGTGGCAGGTGTTACATAAGCACCTAAAGAAATATTTTTTAATCCTAATTTTCCAGAAAAAGGGGCACGAATTTCAGTTCTTGATAATTGAACTTTCAAAATCTCTTTATCTGCATTTAATGTAAAAACTCTATTCTGTGAAATCTCATATTCTTCTTTGCTGATTGCGTTAATTTCTAGAAGTTTTTTCTGTCTTTGCTCAATTTGGTTGGCTAACTTTTCTTCAATTTCAATTTTCTTCAATTGAGCAACTAGATCATCATCTTTAATTTTAGCTATTAATTGACCTTTTTGGACAACAGCACCTTCTGGTAAGTTAAGAGAAACAATTTTTCCTGATATTTCGCTTTTTAGGTCGACTTCTTCATTAGGAACTGTGCTTCCGGAAGAAAAAACCATTTTATCTGAGTTATCAATACTAACTAAAATTGTATTTACTTTAATTGGTTTATTATCTCCACCTTTTCCACCTCCCTTACCGGCAGATTTTCCACCTCCAGGACCTTCGGATTTTTTATCAGTTTTATCATTAAATAAAAAAAGTTTGCCTAAAACTAAAAGTATTAAAACCACAGCAGCAATTAATATTGGACGCATAAAATTGTAAATAATTAAGTATTTAACTTTTCTAAAATTAAATTTAAGTCAATAATTGCAATATTTTTTCATTAAGTGGATAACTTCGTGCATTGAATAGACCAAAATGTAAATTTAAGAAACTTTATAAACCACCTTCTCTAAATCTGTATAATGTATAGTTTTGATTATGAAAAATTAATTTATTTATCATTAAAAATTGAAAAAGAATAATTCTGTACTTATTGGGGCTGCTTTTCTTATGGCTACTTCGGCTATCGGGCCAGGGTTTTTAACCCAAACCACGGTTTTTACTCAGAGACTGTTGGAAAATTTTGGATTCGTTATTGTTTGTTCAATTGTTATTGATATTATTGCTCAGGTCAGTATTTGGAGAATCCTAACCATTTCTAATTTAAGAGCTCAAGAAGTTGGAAATTCACTGTTTCCTAATTTAGGAAATTTTTTAGCTTTAATAATTCTATTAGGGGGTTTAGTTTTTAATATTGGGAATTTGGCTGGTGCTGGACTTGGACTTCAGGCCATATTCGGTATTAAAATTGAAGTAGGGGCCACCATTACAACTATTATTGTGCTTGTACTTTTTATTAGCAAAAATAATCTAAGCTATTTAGATAATTTTGTTAAAGTTTGTGGGATAATAATGATTTTGCTCCTCATTGTATTGGTTTTTAAAACTAGTATTCCCTACCAATCTGCATTAAAAAGAAGTTTTTTGCCTGAAATTATTGATTATAAGGCCATTGTAACCTTAGTTGGTGGCACTGTAGGTGGATATATTACTTTTGCAGGGGCTCATAGATTAATAGATTCTGGGATAGTTGGAGTAAAAAATAGAAATGAAGTATCCAAAAGTGCCTTTACTGGAATTATAATTACTGGTTTTTTAAGATATTTGTTGTTTTTAGGTACCTTAGGGGTAGTTTTGGCCACTGCAAACATAGACAAGGACAATCCGACATCTAGTGTTTTTGAGTATGCCTATGGAGATTTCGGTAAAATTACATTTGGAATAATGATTTGGGCTGCTTCCATAACCTCGGTGATAGGAGCAACTTATACATCTATAAGTTTCATAAAAACCATTAATCCCAAAATTGAAAGGAATCAGAATATTATCTCAATTGTTTTTGTTTTAGTTTCCTATTGTGTCATTGTGGGAATAGGTAAACCAGTGAGCTTATTGTTATTTGCTGGATACGTTAACGGTTTTATACTTCCTTTTGGACTTATTATTTTGTTACTTGCCAGTAGCTTTGTGAAGAAAACTTTTATTTACAAATTACCAATTCTAATGAGGATATTGTCTTGGGCTGTTGTGTTTACTATGTTAATTTTTGCAATTTTATCCTAATTTTTCATCTTCCATCTTTATTTAATAGTAATTATTTAAAGTTTTTTGATTAAAATGTCTTACTTAAATTGATTTTGTAATAAATTTGTATTTGAATTAAAAATAAATAATATGTTTGGATATCAATTCCCTACCTGGGTGCCGGTTTTGTTTTTTATCACTTTGCTGTTGGTTTCTACAGCTGTAGGTATGTGGTTAGTTAAAAATGATAAAAATTATAAAGGAATAGGAAGGAAATAATTTATTCCTAATTGTTAAAAAATACCCTCAGATAAATGAAATATCTCAGGGTTTTTTAGTTTTGAAGAAAGCACTCTAGCAATTATTGAGCTTCTCATTCCATTGGAACAGACCACAATAATGTTTTCTTGTTTTTCTAGTTTGTCATAAACAGATTTTAATTCATGGGAGGGGACATTTAATCCGCCCATATTGAAATCGATAAATTCTTCTTTTTCTCTAATATCTAGGGTTAGAAAATTTTGCTTTTTATTTAAGATTTCGAATGTTAATTTTGAAATTTCAGTTATCGTTTTCATAAAATATTTTGG
>JANNWE010000339.1:0-2997 GCA_031414675.1 Cytophagaceae bacterium | reverse complement strand
TCCAAAAACAAATTACTTCATATAATTTAAAAATATGTCCTCAACGAAGCTTTGGCTACGTTTCCGGTAAATTTTAAAATTTTATTTGTTCTTTATTTATTTTTTATTACTGTCATCCGACTAAATAAAATCTATCAATATAATCACCTAAATATTAAGCCCTTACAGGGCTTTTGAATTGAAGGGGGTACTTTTTGTTACCAATATCAAATCCCTACGGGATTATTCATTATCAGTCACTTAACATCTAAAAGTTCCTTTTTCTTAATTTAATCGGATGACAGTAAAAATAATTAAGAAATATTTCAAATTCATTTTTTGATATTCATTTTATTCTTCTAAAAAATCTAAATCTTTATCGTGTGTTTCGGCAATTGTAAAAGTGGAATAAAAACCTATCACATAAATTAGTATTCCAACAAAAGCTGCAGCCCAAATTACACTATAACTTTGCTTAAAAAAACCAAACAAGGTTATCATACCTGCTACCGAACCCCTTACCATGTTAGGAACAGTTGTGGCGGCAGTAGCCCTAAGATTTGTTCCGAATTGTTCAGCCCCAACAGTTACAAACATGGCCCAATAGCCCGTCCAAAAGCCCAACCAAACACAAGTAGCATATAAAGTGAATGCACTTTGCATTCCCCCAAATAGGTAAAAAATTACGCCAAGTAGCGACATCCCCATCATTAATGCAATAGCTTTTTTACGTGATTCTAACCAATGACTCAAAAATCCGCTGATAAAATCTCCTGCTGAAATACCAGCGTAAGCCCACATTATGGCAAGACCAGGATCTACTTTTTCCGTAAAACCAAAGGCTTCTCCAAACTGGTTGCTTAAATAAATTAGAATACCAATACAAAACCAAGTTGGCAACCCTATACCAATGCACCTTAAATATTTCGTGAATCTTTTCCAATCTGTGAAAAAAGCAAAGAAATTTCCTTTTTGAATATTTGAATTATGGGTAATATTTTTAAACATGCCTGATTCTAAGACTCCTACTCGTAATAATAGAAGCATAAAGCCCATTCCTCCTCCTATAAAATATGCGATCGTCCAATCTCCGGAAAGTCTTACGGTAAATGTTGCCACTACCGCACCCAAAAGACCGACCCCGGCTACCAAAGAAGTACCTTTTGCTCTTAAATGTTTGGGCAAAACTTCAGATACTAAGGTAATACCTGCTCCTAATTCTCCCGCTAATCCTATTCCAGCAAGGAATCTAAGCCATTTATACGCCTCTACTTTATCTACAAAATTAATTTGAGGAATAAATCCACATAAAATATTAGCTAAAGAATAGGTGATTATTGATCCAAACAAAACGGAAAGCCTTCCTTTTTTGTCTCCTAAAGTTCCCCACAAGATTCCACCAATCAATAATCCAATCATTTGAATATTAATAATTTCAGAGCCAATTGTGTCAACTTCCAATTTGTTAAGGCCTAGACTTTGTAAACTTGGAATTCTAACAATTCCAAAAAGTTGTAAATCATATATATCTACAAAATAGCCGAGAGCCGCCACTATAACTGGCATGCTAAACAAATGCTGAAGGTCTGTTTTTTTGTTTTTCATTTTTAGGGGTTTATTTTTAACAATTTAATTTTTTAATCCGAAAGCTAAATCTCCAGCATCTCCTAGGCCTGGAACTATGTAAGATTTGGCATTCAACTCTTCATCTATATCTCCAATCCAAAGTTTGCATTCCGACATCCTAGCTTGAATAAATCGTACTCCTCGTTCGCTTCCTATTACAGATACTATGTGTGTCTTTGATGGAATTCCAAAACGTAGCATAGCATGATATGCTTTTTCAATTGATTTTCCACTAGCTAGCATGGGATCACAAATAATTAATGTTTTCCCTTGAATATCGGGACTGGCTATATAGTTCATTTCGATTTCAAAGTTTTCTTTTTTGTCATGGACACCACGATATGCACCAATAAAACCATTCTCGGCTTTGTCGAAATAATTAAGCATTCCCTGATGTAATGGCAAACCTGCTCTTAAAATAGTAACTAGTACGGGAGATTCTGTAAGTACTGGAATTTTTTTTGATCCTAAAGGAGTGGTAAATGTTTTGTTCTTATAATTCAAAGTTTTTGATATTTCATAGGCAAATATTTCCCCTAAACGCTCCATGTTTTTGCGAAATCTCATGGTATCTTTTTGAATTTTTTCATCTCTAAGTTCAGCTAAAAATTGATTAGCTATTGAGTTGGAATGGGCTAAGACAATCATTATTATGTTTTTTCTCAAATTTATAAAAAAGGAGCATAATTTTCACCAAAATTAATATTAATTATACCGTATCATTTTTTTTGCATAAAAAAAGCCTTCCTGTAAAGACAAGAAGGCTTTAATAAAAAGTTTAGCAAACTACACTTTTATTTCTACGTCAACTCCTGCTGGTAATTCCAATTTCATTAAGGCATCTACAGTTTTAGGACTAGCTGAGAAGATATCTATCAATCTCTTATAAGTACATAACTGGAATTGCTCTCTAGATTTTTTGGATACGTGAGGAGAACGTAAAACTGTAAATTTTTCTATTCGTGTTGGTAATGGAATAGGTCCACTTACCGTTGCACCTGTAGATTTTACCGCTTTAACAATCTTTTCTGCTGAGTTGTCAACCAAACTATGGTCAAACGACTTCAATTTAATTCTGATTTTTTGTGACATTTGGTTCTGCTTTTTTTGGTGAAAAATAAGACCAGCGAAAGAACCATTTACTCCGTTGGCCCAAAAAAGGAACGCAAAAATAAAGATAAATATTTAAATCTCAAAATCAAATACTTAAAAAACCTTTTTTGAAGAAGGGTTAAAATGTTAATTTAAAATTTCTTTTATTAAAATTTACTGTCATCCGATAAAAATAAAAAATTAATTTCCTTTGAATCACAAAAATGGCCGTTTGTGAAATTTGATTTGTAGGATTTTAAATTTTTTCATAAAATGCTGATTATCAAATTTCTCAAGAGG
>JANNWE010000338.1:0-7161 GCA_031414675.1 Cytophagaceae bacterium | reverse complement strand
TTATTTTGTAGCCATATTCTTTATCTGCAGAAATTGTGGTGTTCACAGAACTTGGCGAATTTAAACCAGACAGTTGATTGGTAGACATTTGAGTAGAAATGCCTCCCGTTTTTGATAAAGCATTTATAGAGTTTTTTTCAAACAAATTTTGATCCAACTGCAGCCAAAGGTATTTTAGATCATCGGTAGAAAAATTTGAGTAAGTGATTATTTCTGAACCTATTATCTTTTGATTTACATCATCTAACTCTGCTGTAATATCATAATCTGCTTTATTTTGAAAATAATCTTTCCCAGGAGCTCCTGAAGCAGTCCTAAACGTATTAGGCGTAGGCAATTGGTTCCCCATTTGCTCAAAACGAGAATTTGCATTATAATTTGAAGGAGGAGAATTTTGTGCCAAAACACTTAAGCTAAGCAAGAAAAAAGCGATTAAAAAACGAATTTTCATTTAATTTATTGATTAAGTTTAAAATAGTGTACGAAAATATCGCTTTTTTTCGAGAAATACCAATCGGTGTTTTAAAAGCTGGAAGAATACCAAAAAAAATGAGAATAGAAAAAAAAATATTTAAATAAAATTCTGAATTTAGTTACTTTTTGCACACCCTTGGATTACTTTTGAGTTTCTAAAATAAAAAAAAGAAATGGCAGGAATATTAGATTTGATAGGAAACACACCCTTGGCTGAAATTAAAAAACTCAATCCAAACCCAAAGGTGAGAATTTTTGCAAAATTGGAAGGAAACAACCCTGGAGGAAGTGTAAAAGACAGGCCTGCATTAAATATGATAAAAAGTGCTATAGAACGAGGGGATATAAAACCTGGAATGAAGTTAATAGAAGCAACAAGTGGGAATACCGGAATAGCTTTGGCGATGATTGCCAGTTTGTTTGAATTAGAAATTGAGCTTATTATGCCTTCTAATTCTACCAAAGAGCGGGTGCTCACAATGGAAGCGTATGGAGCAAAAGTGATTTTATTAGACAATATTGAGGTATGCAGGGACTATGCTGATGAAAAATCACAATCTGAAGAATACTTACAATTAAATCAATTTGCGAACATAGACAATTATCTAGCTCATTATAAGACCACTGGACCTGAAATTTGGAAAGATACCAATAAGCAGATTACCCATTTTTTAGCGTCCATGGGAACTACTGGTACAATAATGGGAACATCCATGTTTTTAAAAGAGCAAAATCCAGAAATTCAAATAGTAGGATGTCAACCCACAGAGGGTTCTTCGATTCCTGGTATTAGACGATGGCCAAAAGAATATTTACCTAAAATTTTTGACCCAAAGCGTGTTGACAGGATTTTTGATATTTCGCAGGAAGAATCTATTGAAATGGCGAGAAAATTAGCAAAAATTGAAGGGATTTTTGGAGGAATGAGTACGGGTGGGCAAGCTGCTGCTGCTTTTAAGCTTGCCTCTGAATTAGATTCCGGCCTTATAGTTTTTATCTGTTGTGATAGAGGGGATAGGTATTTAAGTAGTGATTTATTTGGATAAAATACCATTCAAATCTAAAAACTTAAAATGATTAATCAGCCCCATTTTGCAGGATTTCTCCGCCATTTTTTCAAAGATTCTAAATCTTTAATTTTTATATAATCTTGTTTTAAGGCCTCATCAATTAGGTAATTATAATTGCTCAAAGTAACTAATTTAAGATTTTTTTCAGAAAAATTAATATCAGCAGTTTTAAAACCATAAGTAAATATGGCAATCATACCAACAACTTCGATGCCTTGCTGCATCAATGCTTCGGCGGCTTTTATCAAACTTCCACCTGTTGAAATCAAATCTTCTAATACTACAACCTTTTGCCCTTTCTCTATTTTTCCTTCTATTTGGTTGCCCATTCCATGTTCTTTTGGTTTAGGTCTAACATAGGCAAAAGGCAAGTTTAAATAATCTGCCACTAAAGCACCTTGGGCTATTCCTGCGGTTGCTACGCCAGCAATTAAATCTGCATCGGGAAAATTCTTTTTTATGGCCTTAGCAAGTGCTTTCTTTATAAAGTTTCTAGCCTCCACATCAGAAAGTGTGATTCTATTGTCGCAATAAATTGGAGAATTCCAACCCGAACTCCATTTAAAAGGTTTGTCGGGGCTAAGTTTTACGGCTTTAGTTTTTAGTAAAAAAGAAGCAATTTTACGAGCTGTATTCATTTATTTTTTTATGCAATAAAAGTTAAATTGTTTATTCTTCTTTGCGATAAATTAAAATTTTATCAATTCTATTTTTATCCATATCAATTATTTCAAACTCAAAATCACCCCAGTCAAATTTGTCGCCTGTACCAGGAATCTCCTTTAAAATATCTAGAGCAAAGCCTCCCATAGTATCAAAACCTGTGTAATCTTTACGGTTTGGCAAATCTACCTCAAACTCGTTTAAAAAATCATCAAAAGGTAAAGAAGCATCAATTAAAAAACTACCGTCTTCTCTTTTGGTAATTTCAAACTCAAACTCATTTGTTTCAGAAATATCTCCAACTAAAGCATCTAAAATATCGTTCATTGTCACTAATCCTACTACATTACCATATTCATCGACAATAACTCCAAAATGAATTCTTTCTTCTTGAAACTTTTCTAATACTTGATAAGCGTGGTTATTTTCTGGAATATAAAGCGGGCTTCTTAAATTTGTATCTAAAGCTATTAATTCATCATCTAAGGATTTCCCTAATAGGTCTTTAATATATAATAAACCAACCATTTCATTTATTCCATCCCGGCAAACCGGATAAACTGAATGCTTTTTGGTAATAATTTTCTCTTTATTTATCTCGAAGTCATCGTCTAAATCTAAAAAAGTTACTTCATTAATATTAGTCATTAAAGAAGTAATTTTTCTATCTCCAAGATGAAAAACATTTTGTACAATTTCATGTTCAATTTCTTCAATTGTACCTCCGCTTGCTCCTTCTTGCATCAAATTTTTAATTTCTTCCTCTGTTACAGAACTATCGTTTTCTTTTAATCCTATTATTTTAAAAATAAGATCTGATGTAATACTTAAAAGCCAAATAAAAGGAGAAGTGATAAAGGAAATGAATTTCATTGGTTTTACTGAGGCCATAGCAATTTCTTCAGCTTTTGCCATACCTATTCTTTTAGGCACTAATTCTCCAAAAATAAGCGTAAAAAATGTTACAATCAATGTAATTAAGAATACTGAAATAGTTTCAGCATATACCTTAATTCCTTCAAATTGCTCGAAAAAGGGCATCAAATATCCTTTAAAAGTATCTCCAGAATAGATACCAGTAAGAATACTGATTAAGGTAATGCCGATTTGAACAGTTGAAAGAAATTTTCCCGGGGAATTTGCTAAAGTTAATGCTGCAGCTGCTAATTTATTTCCGTTTTTTGCTGAGATATCTAGTTTTGTTTTTCTTGAAGAAACTAAGGCAATTTCTGCCATAGAAAACAAACCATTAATAAGTATTAAAATGATTATTATAATTATTTCCATTAAAAGTATCGACAACTAACCCAAGTTGTCTTATCTGATTTTAATGCAAAGTAACAAATTTTTAAAAAACAAATCGACAATAGAATTAAAAAAAATAGTTTGGAAACATGAAAACATAATAAATACATTAATTTTGTGACTTAAATTTAGTTTATGCATATTTTCGTCAACAATAAACCGATAGAAATTCTTAAAAAAATTGAAAACTTATCCATTCAAACAAAAGATTGTGATATAGTTTATGACATTATCAATGATTTTGTTCCCTTTTCAAACTTAAAAGGTAGAGTTCTAATTAAATCAGCTGATTATACAAATATTTTAAGATTTATTGAATTTGCCCAAAAAAACAAATTAGAAGATCTAATTAGTTTAAAATTTGAAGTGGAAGATAAAGATAAAATTAAAAATAAAATTAAATCATCCCTTTCCGTTATTAAAGCCGCTGGTGGTATTGTAATAAATCAGGAAAATAAAATACTGATGATGAAGCGTTTAGGTTTTTGGGATTTACCCAAAGGAAAGGCTGATTTAGGAGAAAAATCGAAAGAAACTGCAAGTAGAGAAGTAGAAGAAGAGTGTGGAATAAAGGTAATTGTAAACGATAAAATTTGTACCACTTGGCACACTTATTTGCTTAAAGGAAATTTGGTAATTAAACAAACCAAATGGTTTTCAATGGATTTGATAAATGATAAAAAAATGAAACCTCAAACCGAAGAAGGAATAGAAGAATTGAAATGGATGACCAAAGATGAGGTAAAAAAAGCTTTAGAAAAGTCATATTCTTCCATAGAATATGTAATTCAAACTAAATTTCCCGAAATAAATCTAGATAAGATCACTTCAGTTTAAGTTTTAAAATTTAAATATTTTCAAAAATGTCTCTTAAAATAAGAATATTAGTAGTAGGATGTGGGAATATGGGTGCCTCACATGCTATGGCGTACCAATCAATTGATGATTTTGAAATTTGTGGGATAGTTTCTACTGGAAATAGTAAAGAAATACTCAATCAAAAACTTGGGGGTGGATTTGAGCTTTTTTCAGATTACAAAGATGCATTAACTAAAACTAAGCCGGATGCAGTTTGTATTTCCACCTATCCAGATACCCACGAAACTTATGCTTTGGAAGCTTTGGAAGCTGGGTGCCATGTATTTATAGAAAAGCCTCTTGCCGACTCTGTGGAAGGTGCAATAAGAGTTGCAAATGCGGCTAAAAAAGCGAATAAAAAATTAGTAATTGGTTATATTTTAAGGGTTCACCCTTCCTGGGAGAAATTTGTTGAAGTAGCCCAAAGCATGGGTAAACCCTTGGTAATGAGAATGAATTTGAATCAACAAAGCCATGGCGTTATGTGGAATGTTCATAGAAATTTAATGAAAAGCCTAAGTCCTATTGTAGATTGCGGTGTGCATTATATAGATGTTATGTGTCAAATGACTCGTTCAAAGCCTATCTGGGTGTCAGCTATTGGTGCAAGAATGACAGAGGATATTCCCTCAGAAAACTACAATTATGGACAATTACAAATAAGATTTGAAGATGGTTCTGTGGGGTGGTATGAAGCAGGTTGGGGACCCATGATGAGCGAAACCGCATTTTTCATAAAAGATGTAATAGGCCCTAAGGGCTGCGTATCGATTGTTGCAAAAGATGCAAGTGCTCAAGGGCAATCGGACAATGTAGATGCTCATACTAAAACTGAGTCTTTAAAGGTTCATTATGCGGATATTGATGAAAATAATAATTTCACCAAAATGGATGAATGGATTGATTTGACTGATGAGCCTGATCATAATGAGCTTTGCAAAAGGGAGCAATTGTATTTTTTAAAAGCTATTAAAGAAGATATTGATTTAAGTAACCATATAGATGATGCCGTAAATAGTTTAAGAATAGCTTTTGCTTGTGATGAATCGGTGAAAACAGGTGAGGTAGTAAGGCTATAGAATACAAATTTTAGATTTTTTTATTATATAATTTTGAGAAAATAAAATATTTCGGATGGGAAAGTGTCCTACTTCTATTTTTTTAACATTTTCAAAACTAAATCTATTGGCAATGACTCAGCTTTTGAATTTTGAAAGCCCTCCATGGGTTTGGCAGCAAATAGTGAGTTGATTATTGCTTCTTCAGTTGCTTCTATTACTGACTCAAATAACATGTCTAGATCATTATTTCTTAAAACTCTGAAAGCTTCAAAACTTTCTTTTGTTTCATGCGGAATCCTCAAATCAATTGCGGTAGAAACAGCAATTACATAATCTCCTGAACCATTAGCGGCCATTCCGCCTGTTCGAGACAATCCTAGCATTGCCCTTGAAGCTAGTCTTTTTAAATTTTTAGCATTTAAAGGTGCATCGGTAATTACCACCATCATACACGAACCATCTTCTTTATAAATTTGATCTAGCTTAGAAAATTTATGCTTGCCTAGCTCCTTTCCAACAGGCAATCCATTTATTTGTAAAACCCCTCCAAAATTAGATTGGACCAAGACTCCAACTGTAAAACCACCTTTAGACTTAGGAAGAATTCGGGATGATGTGCCAATTCCTCCTTTAAAACTCAAGCATTGGGTGCCGGTTCCAGCACCTACATTACCTTCCTGCACAGGACCTCCTTTAGCTTCTGATAAACTTGTAAGCATATTTTCGCGAGTCAACACTCTTGCTTTTATATCATTTAATGCTCCGTCATTAGTTTCTCCCACTACTGCATTTACACTTTTAACATTGAAATTCTCAGGAAAAGAATAGGTATAATCAATTAAGGCTTCAATTGCTGGTGCAACTGCTAATGTATTTGTTAATATAATGGGCGTTTCCAAATTCCCTAGCTCTTCAACTTGGCTATATCCGGTCAATTTTCCAAAGCCATTTCCAATAAAAATGGCGGCTGGAACTTTATTTTGAAAAATATTTTCTGAATGGGGCAGAATAGCCGTTACTCCTGTATGAATATTTATTCCTTTATTTAATGTAAAATGTCCAACTTTTACACCTGGCACATCGGTTATGGCATTGAGTTTACCAGTCTTGAACACCCCAATATCTATCCCAAAATCTCTTGCTCTTTTGGTTTGGGCAATTGAACTATTACTTATAAATAATACTAATAATAATACGATATTTATTTTCATGCATATGATTAAAAAACAAAACTAGACATTTTTTCTAGTTCATAGTTTGGGAATTCTTTAATTTTTTTAGTCTATTTATTATTTTTAGGCAGCACATTCCAAAACAGAGATGCGTTAATGAAGAATATCTATTTTTAAATCAACAAGAATTAGAATTCCTTCATTTTAAATTTCTTTTTTAGTAGATACTATTTTCTATAAATTTAATATCCAACTACTTTTATCCACTCTCCTACTTGAACTAATCTTGTAATTTTAGTAACTAATTCCAAAAGGTATAAAATTAAATCCAAAATGGACATTTGCAAATGTACAATTGTTAAAGGTAAAAAGAATAAAATTTTAAATAGGTTTATCATTGATTTTAAGCATTTATTTTTTTGAAATTGATTGGCAATAGTGATAAATAATTAAACACTTAGATGCATTTTCTAAAAAACATAAATTTAGGAAGCGAATAAATATTAAAGAGTTAATAAATTTTTAAATATTTAAATTATTAATTATCAATAATATAAC